>NZ_JADBUP010000001.1:0-39141 GCF_020245605.1 Microcystis sp. M061S2
ATGCTTCGCCCCTACAGGACGCGGGCCGATGAAGACGCAAGGTTTTGAACGACGATTCTCTCAAAATCTTGCACCTGTTTCGCGAGAAAAGCCCCAAAACCTTTACTTTGCCTACATTTCAAATTTATTCAGCAAACCCTAATTAGTGCTAGGAGGGCTAATAACCGTGAACGAAGAACATATTACCAGAGTTACCCGCGAACAGTGGGCGAAGTTGAAAGGCAAAACAGACTGGAAGAAAGTTAAAGGCATGAGTGAGGCAGAAATTGCCAAAAACGCCCTAGAAGACCCCGATAATCCACCGCTGCCGGCTGATTTTTTCGATGAAGTCGTGGAATGCACCCCGGTTTCCTTGAATCCCTAGCCCCCCGATTAGTAACTGGATTTAGGGATTTTATCGGGCTGTATTAGCCTAGACTAACACAGCCCCAAGTTACCGTTTAAATGTCCAAATCGGTAAGATTTAAACGTGATCCGTGGGTTTCGATAAATTCTCGCCGGGGGGCAACTCGATCGCCCATAAGAATGGTAAATAATTCCTCTGCTTTGGCTGCGTCTTCGATTTCCACCCGTTTTAAAGTGCGAGTTTCGGGATTCATGGTAGTATCCCAAAGTTGTTGGGGCATCATTTCTCCTAACCCTTTAAAACGTTGGATTGTGTAGTTAGCATTAGAGGGAAATTCCGCTATCTTTTGCTGTAATTCTCGATCGCTATAGCAGTAGGAATGATTTTTACCGCGTTCCAATTTATAGAGAGGAGGACAGGCGATATATACATAACCTTGGTCAATTAAATTCTTCTGATAACGATAGAAGAAAGTTAACAACAAAGTTCGGATGTGCGCGCCATCCACATCAGCGTCAGTCATTAAAACAATGCGATGATAGCGCAATTGTGAGGGGTCGAAATCTTCTCCTTTAATTCCTAAACCGAGGGCGGTAATTAAGGATTGAATTTCCGTATTTTTGTAGATTTTGGCATCATCGGTTTTTTCGATATTGAGGATTTTTCCCCGCAGAGGTAGAATCGCTTGAAAACGACGATCGCGCCCCTGTTTGGCACTTCCGCCGGCGCTGTCACCTTCGACGATGTAAATTTCTGACCTTTCTGGGTCTCTTTCGCTACAATCAGCCAATTTACCCGGTAAAGGTGAGGATTCCAGGACCGATTTCCGTCGTACTAAGTCCCGGGCCCGTCGGGCCGCTTCCGCCGCTTTGTACGCTTGTACTGCTTTTTCGATAATCGTGTCGGCCACTTGGGGATTTTGTTCTAAGTATTCGTTGAGAGTTTCCCCCACCAGGGAATCAACAATACCCCGGACTTCGGTGTTACCCAATTTGGTCTTGGTTTGTCCCTCAAATTCCGGTTCGGGGACTTTTACGGAAATAACGGCGGTTAAACCCTCGCGGACGTTTTCCCCCGCTAGATTAGGCTCGTTTTCTTTAATTTTATTGCGTTTACGAGCGACATTATTTAAAGTACGAGTCAGAACTGCCTTTAATCCTTCTAGATGGGTTCCCCCGTCAATGGTGCGGATATTATTAGCAAAACCGAGAATATTGTCGCTATAGGCATCTATACACCACTGAAACGCCACTTCGATATTAATTCCGTTCTTTTCCCCCGATACATAGATAATATCTTTGTGCAGGGTTTCTTTTTCCCGACACATATAGGCGACGTATTCTTTAATACCCCCCTCATAACAATAGGTTTCGATGTGGGGTTCTTCGGGACGGTAATCGCTAAAGGTGATTTTAACACCGGCATTTAAGTAGGCTAGTTCCCGTAAACGTCCGGAGAGGGTACTGTAATCAAATTCGATGCCTTGGCTAAAAATTTCGGTGTCCGGCAGGAAATTAACCCTAGTTCCCGTTTTTTCCTCTTGACTGGGACTGCTGACCAATTCTGTGACGGGGATACCTCTTTCGTAGCGTTGGGTATGTACTTTATGATCGCGCCAGACGGTGACATCGACCCATGCAGAAAGGGCATTAACTACGGAAATCCCGACTCCGTGTAACCCTCCCGACACTTTATAGCCACCACTGCCAAATTTACCGCCGGCATGAAGTATAGTGAGAACGGTTTCGAGGGCAGATTTACCCGTGGTCGGGTGAACATCGGTGGGAATACCCCGGCCATCGTCGGTAACGCTGACGGAACCATCGGCCTTGATATCCACTTCGATATGAGTACAGTAACCCGCTAGGGCCTCATCGATCGAGTTGTCCACCACTTCATAGACTAAATGATGTAGTCCCCGCGGCCCAGTCGTACCGATATACATCCCTGGCCGCTTCCTGACTGGTTCTAACCCTTCGAGAACTTGTATCTGTTCCGCGCCGTAGTTACTTGTCATAAAATTTCCCTAAAAAGGCTGTGATCCCTGATTGAACCTAAATGAATGGCAAAATCTTCAAAAATTTTAGCACATAAGGGTTAAAGACTGCTTAAATGCCTTTAGGGAGAATTTTTTATTGGGGTTGGGGTGTTGGTCAGTAAACAGTGAGCAGTAAACAGTGAGCAGTAAACAGTAAAAAGGCAGCTGCGAGCTTGTCCCTTAATACTATTCACTGAAAACTCACACCTGAAAACTCGCACCTGATCACTGATAACTGATAACTGATAACTGATAACTGATCAATAGTCCTTAAACACTGTCATCCTCAAATTTATAACCGACACCGACTACAGTTTTGATAAAGATCGGATTAGCAGGATCGGGTTCTACTTTTTTGCGTAAGCGTCGGATATGGGTATCTACTACCCTTTCATCGCCAAAAAAATCATTTCCCCAGAGATTATCGATTAATTGGGTGCGACTCCAGACGCGATTGGGATAGCTGACAAAGGTAGCTAATAAATTAAATTCTAAGGTGGTTAAATCGAGGGTTTCCTCTGGCATTCCCTCCAATTTACGAAGAGCAGAATGTTGATCCAAGTCGATAATAAAATGACGGCTGCGATGGATTTGTTGGGGTTGGCTATCGTGTCTTAAACTACGTCTTAATAATGCCCTTACCCGCGCGGTTAATTCCCGGGGACTAAAGGGTTTGACCATATAATCGTCGGCTCCCGTAGATAGGCCGATAATGCGATCGATTTCTTCTCCCCTAGCGGTTAACATGAGAATATAGGGGTCTTTTGTCCCGGGTTTTTGGCGAATTCTAGCACACAATTCTAGTCCGTCTAATTCGGGTAACATTAAATCTAAAATCACTAATTCTGGTTGCTTTTGATAAAATAGTTCTAGTCCTACCCTACCATTATAAGCCAGATGACAAGTAAATGATTCCCGCTCTAAAGTTTGCTGAATCAAATGGGCGATTTCAATTTCATCTTCGATAATAACGATATCCATACAAAGGAAAAAGGTTACAAATATCTAGGCATATTTTAACATATTAGTCATTCATTTCTTACTCAAGCTTGGACATTGAAATAATTGTAATTTTTGAGATTTTTTGGGGGGAGAGTTGGCAACTCTCCCAACTTTTGTGGACTGGGGACTTTTCAAGGTAAAGGGACAAACTGCTCACCGGAGGGAGTTGATCGCACTTGAATTAACACTGGTTGACCGATGCGATCGCCAGTATTGGGATCAAAGCTAATTTTTCCGGTGGCCCCTGTTTGATGAAAATTGCCGGAGCGCAGCAGGGATTGTAGGCCCTGACGATGAGGATTTTCCCTTAAACCGGCAATAATCACCCGTGTAGCGTCAAAACTGGTGGCTGTGCGCCAACTAACCGGACCGCGCCACTGTTCCTGCATAAGATTGGCAAAAGTCTGGTTAACCGAGGGGTGCCAGGGTGCGGCAAGGGTTAAACCTTGAGCGTTTTTGCCGCCATCTTCGAGGGTGCGAATATTGTAGAGGGTGGGACTACTAAACAGAGGCAAACGCTGACGATTGGAGCGAATAACCTCAAAAACGGGATCGAGACGATCAACATGAGCGACGACAAATAGGCCGTTAGCACCCCCAGAAATCGCCTGATTAAGAGCTTGATCGGCCTTAAAATTGGGTACACTCAGATCGCAGACAATCGGCACAATTTGACCGCCTTTTTTCGCCACATTAGCCATCAACTCATCTTTAAAGGAAATATTATCAGGAGCTTGAGAATCGTAGCAAAAAGCAATTTTCTGGACTTTAGCTGTATTTACTATGTAATTTGCTAAGGTTTCCGTAATTTTGCCGTTAGAAGCCACCAGACGAAAGATATAATTTCCCGCACCGGAGAGATTATTAGCCAGGGAGGTGGGAGAAATCATCACCAAACCGCCTTTTTCGTAGATGGGAGCGGCGGCTAAACTGGCATCGGAGGCATTATGACCGACAACAGCGATAATATCGGGATTTTTGACTAATTCACCGGCTACCTCTTTCGATATCTGCGGCTGATTATCGTCATTAACCACGATAACCATCAGTTTTCTGCCGTTGATCCCTCCCTGTTGATTGATCTGGGTTTGTGCGCTGGCGACTCCTCGCAATATTTCCTGAGCGACGTTGGGATTTTTCGCCGGCACAACAACGGCGATTTTGAAGGGATTTGAGCCAGTTTGCAGGTTGCTGAGATAAATTACGCTTTCGGGATCGTTGGGATGTTGAGCAAGGGATTTTTGCAGGAGTTGCTCTGCTTCTTGGTGATCACCTTGAGCAATAGCAGCGATCGCTGATTCTTTGGTGGTGTTAGAATTAGTTTTGATCAGGAGATGATTGCCGTAACTGATGCGGGGATTATTATCGGCTTTTGGGGCAAATATTGCCAATATTTGGGGAAAAAGAAACCAACCGATCAACCCCAGTAAAACATAGGAAATTGGCGGTAAACCCGCTTTTTTGCCAGTCTTTGTCATCGCTTTACTCCTTAACTTTGCTGATTGAATTCAGCTAAACGGCGGTTAATTTCGTCATCAAGGCTTAAGAAATCGATTTCTTGAGCTAATTTCTCGCTATAGTTCTCGCTTAATTCACTATAGGCGTTTTCTTTTCGATAACGGTCTTTAATCGCTTCATTGGCATCCTCAAAGCGATCGCGGGAGGTATTGAGGTTGAGACTACTATCAAATTCGTTTATTTTGCCTAAAGCCTCATTCATGGAACTAATCGCTTTTAAGTTGCTCATTTCTAATTTATAATGCTCGATTTTTTCCTGCTCTTGGCGAAGTTTTTCCTTAGCAGCAATGACTACTTTTTCGGCATTATCGACCCGATCTTTCATGGCGGGTAGAATTTTTTCTAGGGAGAGAACCTTAACCATAGCTAGTCTTGCCGCTTCTTGAAGACCTTTTTTTTGAGCGGTGACAGCCTGTTGTAAGTAGTTTGTGTGTTCCTGTTTTTTCGCCTCGTATTGTGCTTGAGCCGATTGCTGGGCTGCTACTACTTTCGCCACCGATTCTGTCAATTCCGCTAGAGATTTTTGCATCAATTCTAGGGATTCTTTGGCCGATTCTACGGCAATTTTGCCGCCGGATTCGATAGGAATACCCCACAACCAATTCCAGATCGCAACGAGAGAATTTCCTGCCTTATCACCGATCAGCCAAAAAATCAAGGCTTTTGGGGTTAATTTTTTTAACAATTTCATGCCGTCTGTCTCCTAGAGGTGTTACCTGTTAATTAGGAGTGATGGTCAACTTTAATGCAGTGGATAAGGTTAAGTTTTGTAAAAAGTCTTGACAAGGATAGGAAGGTTTAGACTGGACCGGCAGATTTAATGGGAGCGAGGGGGACAAATCGACCCTTTTTGACCTCTAGAATCAAGTAGCGGCGATCATCAGGATTATTGTTCATGTTGCGGACACCATTCTCATCGAATCTAACAGTGCCAGTCATTCCTTCAATAGAAAAATCGTTTCTTAAAACTTGATTTAACAATTCTCGATCGAATTTTTGTCGTTGTTGGTATAACTTTCGCAAAGCGGTGAGGATAACTTTGGTCGCATCGTAGGCCATGGGAGTGCGCCAAACATTGATCTTATTTTGCCAAAAACTGTGGAGATAATTATCTTGTTTGAGATCATACCAAGGCACGGTGATAACTAAATTTTCTACTCCTTGTTTACCTTCTGCAAGGGTGAGATAACTTTGAAAAGTGGGTGAACCTAAAGTTACTAAGTTTAACTGTTGTGCGGGACGTTGCTTAAAGATACTGACGGCTCTTTTCAGATCATTAACATAGGGAGCAACCATGAGAATATTTACTTGATACTGAGCAATTTTTTGATAAATTTCCTGTTCATCTAAATTAACTTCTGGTTCGATATTGCAGTCAAAATCTTTATTTTTAACGATTTTTTGAAAGCGCTGACCGAGGAGAATGTTTTTATATTTGTTAGCGAAGTTATAATTATCCCCAGAGCGATTATCGTAACAAATTAAATTAGTGGGGTTTTGGATAATTAGCTTGTCAGTTTGTTCGCGGATGTATTCACTTAAGGTTGTGGCAAAAGTTTCCATCTCGGGAACCATCTTATACATATAGCCATTACCGGAGATTTTCGGGGAAAAGCTGGTGGGAGATAGGGCAACAATTTTCCCTTGTACATAGATATCTTTGGCCGCTTCACTAGCAGCAGAAGCATTATGACCAACCACTGCTATAATTGACCGATCTTTAACAAATTTTTCGGCTCGATCTTTGGCATCTCCGGGGCTATTATTATCATTAGCGACCAGTACCTGTAGAAAGTGAAAATCAGGGTTTTTGGCCTGTTCATCGTTTAACTCCTGTTGCAATAAAGCAATACCTCGTAAAATTTCTTGAGCAATTTCTGGATTATTACCAAAAGGAACACTGGTGGCAATTTTTAAGGAACTTCTGTCTTGATAGGCCGCACGAGCGTTATTATAATAGATGCGAATCTCTGGATTATTGGGCAAGCGATCAAGGGATTTTTTAAAAAGCTGAATTGCTTGTTTATATTCTTTATTTTTAAAAGCTTGTCTTCCCCGTTCAATAATGTTATCTTGTCGGTTTGTCTTTAATAATATTTCTTCACCTAAGCTAATTTCTGGGTATTTACTGGCATCATCAGAAAATACTCCTCCCCAATATAAAACTGATAAAGTTACCAGAATACTTAAAATAAATAACAGAGCTTGTTTCCAGTGACGCAATAGACGTACAGGCCAACTTTGACCATAATCTTCTTGGAGACCGTCTCCTATATTTTCAGGAGGTAAAGGTAAAATTAATGGTGGTTCTTCAGGATTTTCTATCAAACGAGGCAGTAAAGAAGAACTAGCAGCATCCACCTCAAATTCGTGTAATCTTAATTCTTGTCGAGCGATTGTTAAGGATTCTTGTAGGGATTTATGTCCAAGAAAATTGGGAAGAAAAACTTCTAGAAATCTCAAAGCAACCCGCACAGCGATGGGTTCTTTCATAACAATAATATGGGGTACTCCGATATTAGCCAACTGACGACCAATACCCAACCCATCGCAGGAATTACAGATAACAAGTTTTAAGCCTTTTTTAACAGCTATTTCTAGGGAATTTCTTAAGTTATGTGCAGGAGATAAAGCCGTATCATTATCAATGATAAAAACTCCATCGTGACCGTCGCTACTGGTTTGACTATGACCTAAATAAACTACAATATCCCATTGATTTTTGATCAACTCATTGTGAATATTTTTCGTTGAAAGAGGAACTTCTGAACTGGGACTCAATATTTTCATAGAAACCTTATCTGGGTTTCCTAGTACCGTTTGCAAACTGGATAAACACAGGGAATTATGCTGGTTTTCGATGTCAATATTACCCAAAATTACTAAAACCTTAATCGGAGAAGTCAGGTTAATTATCGGGGGATTTCTCTGGATAGTAAGAGCAATTTCCACATCGGGACACCATTCGTGTAAAAAATTCCAACACTCCCAGGGAATTTGTTGTAAATCAAAGTGGGTAGTTTGGATAAAAAATCTTACTTCTGACTCAGTACCTATATGGAACAAAATATGATTTTGTATCGAACTCAGATAACTAGAGTTTAGCCATTCATTTAGGCTATCTTTTAAAGTTTTAGTGGCTTTTCTGAGGTTGTCTCTAGGATCACCTACCGCTGCATTGGTGATCATACTATGAGGAACGGTAATTCCTAAACTGGGTTGACTTTTTACCCAATGATAATAAGCTCGACGATAATTTTGCAAAGCGTCAGCAATGTCAAGGTTAGGGACTAATTTACCCTCGGCAAAAGGTGCTATCAAGCGATGATTGTCACGAATTTCTAGAGTGACGGAAAATCCCGTTGCAAAATTTCCCTCCCCAATTTTCAGAATCACAACTCTGCTCATGTCTTTATCCTTGACATTTTCTGCTATCTCTATTAAATACTAAACTGCTCGGTAATGCTACTGTTCCCTAAACTTAGGTTAACATTAAAGCGATCGTCGGCATCAGCTAGAAAATAAAGTTGTAGATAGCTATCTAAGGGTTTCTCCCTTGCTATTGCTTCTAAACTGGGGATTAATTGCCCTATTTCATCGCTAATTTGCAAAGATAAACCGGGGGGTAGCTTGGCAAAATTGTCCATGGCATAGGCACGAATTAAGACAGCAATTCTCTGGTCACTGGTCGATAAAACTCCCACCATTAAAGCGATTTTATAACCCATTAATTGACTACCCACATCGAGCATTTTACGGATAGCAGCATTAGGATAATGAGGATCGATATTCCAGAGATATTCGGCCGCTTGCCAGCGAATAGTTTCATCTTGGGTTTGATGTTGCAGTTTTGCCAAAGCTTCCTCTGGGGTTAAATGTTCCCAAAATTCCACCTCTTTTTGACTAGCATACAGTTGTCTAATTTCTCGCTGAATATCTGCTGGAGATTCTCGGCCGCTGATTTTTTCGGCAGCCAACAAAAAACCCGGATTAATTGGACGATAACTGTCGATGGTGTTGAGGATTTCCTGCCATTTTTCGCTAATAATTCCCTGCAACCATTGACTAAGTTTAGTGGGGATTACCTCTAAACGCTGCTGATAAAGTTTTTCTCGCCATTGTTGATTATTCAACAAAGCTAACCACTGCTGAAAACTAATATCTAATCTCGGAGAATAGGGTGAAACTTGACTTAACTTTTTAATTAAATTTTCTGCTGTTGCTGGCGATAAGTTTGCTAAAGATTCCAGTTTTCCTTTTTCACTCTCTCCCTCTAAACAACTCTGCCAAAGAATATCTAAATCATCAATTATTTGCTCACTGTCCAAATAATATTGATGGTAAATTGGATCGTATTCTGCGAGATTTTTAACATCTTTTCTAGATATAAAACCCCAGATATTGAGAAATTTTTCTGCTAAATCTACCTGCACCCCTAGATAAAAATCCGCCGCTAAATCGGGAATATCAACCCATTCTTGCTCTATTGTCAATCCCTCAATGTCAATCGCTTGACTGGGAATAGTAGTAACTTTTTTATCTTGAATTTGCCAAGTAAACCCGTTAATAAACTCCCAAAGATACTGATGATTTTCAGGTATTATTTGAAGGGAACAATCAAGATTATCTTTCAGCCAATTGCTTAAGCATATTTGCACTAAATAATTAATCAAGGCCTGATTTTTGGCAGTTTGATTAGAGTATTGACCGAGAATCGATCGAGCTTGTTTAATCTCTGTTTCTGAAAAAGTTAGCCAAAGGGATTTCGGGTTAATTTGTTGCAAAATATCGAGGTGGACTTTCATGGTATCTCCTAACAGATTAGATTTGAGTTAAGTAGGACTGACAAAAATATTCTAGATAAGCATCGATCTCTTGTTTTTGCCGAGATTGTAATTTAATCTCATTTAACAACTTAGGACAATCTTTGCCTTCCCTTGCACAGAGTAGCTGATAAATTTTTTTACATAATTGGGTTATTTCTCGACTAATAGTAGATGAGTGAACTCCCAATCGATTAGCGATCTGTGCTTGCGTCATCTTTTGATGATAGTAACAATATACAATCTGTTTAACTTCATCCTCAAGAGTGATTAATAACTTCTTAATATTTTCCTGAATTTCTTGCTGTTGTAGTAAATCTTTACTTGGCTTTTTGCTGGGGAGATTTTCCCAAAAGTAATTGCTATTATCGTCATAATTAGTAGGCTCAAATCTAGAGTAAGGAGGATCGATATGATTACGCATTATCTCCCCTATTTGATTGAGTTTTGCTTGCACTTCCTCAACGGTGAGAATAACTTGCGGTTGTAACTGCTGTAGGCGATCGATTACTTGTTGCCAATCCTCCTCTTGCCACTTATCCAATGATCTAAGAGAAGCTTTTTTAACCTCTCGAAAACAGTTAAATATTAGCAGATGATTCTCGGTAAAGATACCCGATGTTCGTAAAAATTTTTGAATTTTATTCGCACTAAAAAGACTGACTATACCGAGATTAGTCCTGCCAATGGTTTTATACTCTCCTCGCAGAAAATTATAGAGAGTATTTCTCAATTTTTTATCTGTCCATTTTTCTAAGATTAAGCGAAAAAATCCCGGTTTGGTCTTGTTATCCTGAAAATTACCGTAAAAATTGCTAGGATTATTAATGATTGCCGTAGAAAGCAAATTCAGCAAATAGTAGAATAGGGTTTCATAATCAGCATCGATCCGATGGCCAACATTTTGATAGACCCTTTGAGTTACCATACAGGAGCGATATTGTAAAAAAACCATCCAATGGGACTTGACTAATTGGTTATTAGGCTCATTCTGTAACCATTGCCACAGATAAAAATACACCGCTTCATCATTGGCCACGCTTCGAGCGATCGCAGCGAGTGATTTTCTTAATTGTGGCACTTCCCACCAGAAAACTCGATCGCCTTCAATGGCCTTAATCGTAGTATAAAAGTACCTAACGCTCATCTCTATCACCGGCTACAGGTATCTGATATCTGATTAGGTAAAAACCGAGGATTTTCTGCCAGAGTAGCAAATAAATTCAGTGATTCCCTTGCCAAGCGCACCTCTTTCTCTGACAATAGATGAGAGACTGATGAGAAACTATCAGTTATAGTGAGACAGCCTTAGCAAACCAGCAAAAGACTCATAAATTAACTCTGAGCTGCCACAAATTGCCGTCATATCAACTTCTAGGACAAAAATAAGAATGCGAGTAACTTTTACCGAAAATCAGGGTTTTAGAAAGGAATTGAATAAACGGGTTGATGCTTATTTTACCGAAAACGGCATCCCCACCAGAGATAATTTTGCCATGTACCTGAAGACGATCACGATTTTAATCTGGGTAATTGCCGCTTGGCTATTTGTGCTTTTTGGTCCGGATATCTGGTGGCTAAAAATTATCGGTTGCATGGTTTTAGGAGGAGGATTAGCAGGGATTGGTTTTAGCATTGGTCATGATGCCAACCATGGCGGCTATTCTAGTAAAAAATGGGTTAATTCTCTCCTTGGCATGACCTACGATTATATCATCGGTGCTTCCAGTTATCTCTGGCGTTTTCGTCATAATTATCTCCATCATACCTACACCAATGTTTTAGGGTACGATGTGGAAATTCACGGCGATGGTATCGTGCGAATGACTCCCCATGCCGAGCATAAATGGTACCATCGTTATCAACATTTATTTATCCCGATTATCTACGCTATAATTCCTATCTATTGGTCATTCTCCGATGTGCGCTCTATCCTCTTTTGTAATCGTTTTGGCGAGATTAAAATTCCCAATCCTAAACCGATCGATCTATTCGTTTTATTGAGCGGAAAAGTTGTTTATCTTTTTTGGTTTATTGGCATTCCTCTCTTAGTTGGTTATAGTCCCCTAGAAATAGCGATCGGTTTTCTCATTACTTTTATGACCTATGGAGTGCTTGCCTGTCATGTATTTATGTTAGCTCACGTTTTGGAACCTGCCGAATTTATTCAACCCTCGGAAACCAACCAAATCGAAGACGAATGGGCAATTTTTCAAGTGCGAACTACCGTGGATTTTGCCCCCAAAAATGCTTTTTTAAATTGGTACTTAGGGGGATTAAATTATCAAGTAGTCCACCATCTGTTCCCGCAAATTTGCCATATTCACTACCCTAAAATTGCCCCAATTTTAGCGGAAGTTTGCCAAGAATTTGGCGTTAATTATGCCGTTTATCCCACCTTCAGGGGTGCTTTAGCTTATAATTATCGTTGGCTCAGACAATTAGGCAATAAACAAAGTAATTTCGATCTCAAATTAGCCAGCTAAATATCAGTTATCAGTTATCAGTTATCAGATGTAAGTTATCAGATGTAAGTTTTAAGTTAATTAGTTAGTTAGTTAGTTATCTTTATCTTTATACCTGTTTACTGTTTACTGTTTACTTATCACTATTTACTGATCACTGATCACTGTTTACTGTTTACTGATCACTGAAAAATGAACCTACCCAACTCGATTACCCTATCGCGACTCTTGGGACTGCCATTAATTTTATACTGGTTGCACCAAGGCACAGAAATCGATCGCTGGTTAAGTTTAATTATCTTTCTGATTGCTGCCAGCACCGATTGGCTCGATGGTTATCTAGCGCGAAAATTAAATCAAATCACCGAATTAGGTAAATTTCTCGATCCTTTAGTCGATAAATTGTTGGTTCTTGCTCCTCTTTTAGCTCTCATTGAAATGGATTTAATTGCTGCTTGGGGAGTATTTTTGATTCTTGCTCGGGAATTAGCGATCGCTGGTTGGCGCATTAATCCCAATTTAACAGGAAATAGCGACATAAAAGGAGCTAATTGGTGGGGAAAAAGCAAAACAGTCAGCCAAATTATCGCTATCGCTCTCTTAATTGCTCCCTTGCCTTCTGAATATAATTTAATTGCTCAGGTGGCTTTTTGGCTATCAGTAACATTAACCTTAATTTCTGGTCTGGTCTATATCACACCCAGCCGAAAATTAACAGAAAATTCAGAAAAACTTAATCATTAGCAATAATTGAGGAAACAAACCTAAAAAATAACGATAGCCTAATCGGGGGTGATGGCAACGATAACCTCAACGAAGGCCTTGACACCATCACCGATTTTAACCCTACTGGGGGCAATGCCGATACTATCCAAGTTTCTGCCGCTGGTTTCGGGGGTGGACTGACTGCTGGTGCTTTGTTGGCTACACAATTCCGGTTCGGTGCGGAGGCTCTCTTACTCTTTGTGTGATAAGTTTAACTTACTATGAGGAGCGATCAATCTTTGTGTCCTTTGTGTCTTTGTGGTTCCTTCCACTAATCTCAGGATAGGGGGTTAAAATGCGTCTGAGCTTACTTTAAACTGAAGTTCGCTCCAATAGTCAAAACCTGAGTAAGCTGTACTGCATTTAAACTGCCTCTCAGGAACTTTAATACAAATGCTCAAACTGCTGCTCCGCCTCTCCGGCACTCCCATGCAGTCTTAACGAGTAATTTAAATAGTCAACATCTTATGACAGGATTTTGCATCGTCTTCCGATGCGGCCTAGTTAAATTTAGCCTAGCAGATGCTTGTCTTTAAGAATAATCTGGGAAACAAGCCCCAAAACAATAGTTGCATTTTTTCTCCCACTATATAATAATCGGGAGGAGGATCGTCAAACTCTTCAAATTCAAACATATCATTCAAAGAAAAAATCATGCCCACCACTGTAAATTTTTCTTCTTCCAGCGTTGGTGTTAACTTCTCTGTTGGTCAAACGGTTGCCCAGTTCCTAACCACCAATCCTCTTGTTCCCCTTTCTTTACCTTTTTTACCTGGGACACCTCCTGCCGATAATCTCACTTCCCTAGGCCTTCTAACTGCTGGCGGCAATACGGTTTGGAGGATAACCAACGTAGGCACAGCAGCAACAGCAACCCTTTCCAGGGTCGGTGGAGGCTTTTCTCAGAGCCTTTCCCTGCCAGCAGATACCCTTACCTATTTTAGAGGTGGGGCTGCCGGCACTTATCAACTAACCGGCGGTATTGCTAACACGAAAGCGTCGGGTTCGCAAATAGTAAGTAGCATCCGAACACTCGATATCAACGATTCCTATTTCATTACAGGCAGCAACTTCAACGATACCCTAACCGGTGGTAATCTAGCGGATACCATAATCGGCGGCCAAGGAGACGATATCCTAAATGGCGGCCAAGGAGATGATACCCTAACCGGCGGATCAGGAAACGATACCCTAACCGGCGGTGCTGGTGCTGATCGTTTTGTTTTCAATAGTGCTAGCGAAGCCCTTGACACCATCACCAATTTTAGCATCACTGATGACTTTATCAATGTTTCTGCGACTGGTTTTGGTGGTGGACTGCTTCTCGGTACTTTGCCTAATGGTAGATTCCGTAGTGGTGCGGGAGCTACTAGCGCTAATAGTATCAATCAGAGATTCATCTATAACACCAGTGATGGTGGTTTATGGTTTGACGTCGATGGTGTTGGTGGCACTGCTTCGGTTCAAATCGCAACTCTTACTGGTGCGCCGGCCCTAACTAACGCCAGGATTTTCGTTATCTAATCTATCCCTGTCCCTCCACTGCGGTGGGTCGGGCAGTTGTGGATTTTTGGTGTAAAATCAGGCCACCGGAAATAACCTCTGCGGGTGTGTTAGCTAGGGCTAGGACACCCTTATTACTTTAAAGGAGTTATCTTAATAGTGAGGTAGGAAGTCTCTGGTTTTAGGGAACTCTGGAATAGGCAACGGGAACAGTAGCTAGTCGTATTGGCATTAGTTTTGTGTAGTGATTAACTGACGGTGATAATCGCCCCATAACTTGGCTGCCTGTTGACTACTGCCGGAAGTGGGAGAATTGTTATCATTCCCTAACCAAATGCCTGTCACCCAGTGGCGACGGGGAAGATAACCGATAAACCAGAGGTCCACATAATTATTAGTAGTTCCCGTTTTACCCGCTTCTCCCATGCCAATACTAGCAGCGCCTCCTGTACCATTAGTTATCACCCCCCGCAATAAGCTATTCATCGTTTCGGCGGTTTTAGGGGAGATTACCTGCTGATTTCTCTCGTTATCCTCGCCATAGTCATAAATAACCCGACAGGTACTCAAATCCTCCACATTTTCACAGTCGGAAGCGTCGAGAATGCGTTTAATGGCGTGGGGACGATTCCAGCGCCCACCGTGGTCAAAAACCCCATAAGCGCCGGTCATTTCTAAGACATTTACCTCACTTTGCCCTAAAATTAGCCCCGGTACGGCATTTAAAGGTGATTTTACCCCCAAACGTTGCGCCACATTGACCACATTACTTAATCCTGCCTCACGAGCAATGCGAAGGGCGACGCTATTTTCCGATTGCGCTAAACCTTGAAACATATTGACCCCCCCGCTGCTGCGTTCACAGGGAGAATAGGACTGTCCTTGCCAAGAAAGTCCCGCGCAGCTATAGGTTTTATAGGGCGATATTCCCTTTTCCAAGGCGGCAGCATAAGCAAATACCTTAAAAGTGGAACCGGGTTGACGTTTAGCTTGGATAGCGCGGTTAAATTGGCTTTTTTGATAATCAACCCCCCCGACTAAAGCGAGAATTTCCCCGGTTTGACTGTTTAAGGTAACTAAAGCCCCTTGGGAGTATCGATAGCGGGGGCCTTGGTTTAAGACATTATTTTTTAAGCTTTTTTCTGCGATCGCCTGCAGCCGGCGGTCTAAACTGGTTTCAAGGATAAAATTGCCCTCTTTAGCCACTTCTTCCCCTAAAAGGTCCTGTAATTCCTGGAAAACGTAACTATAAAAATATGGTGCAATCGTACTAGATAGGGATTTTTTGGCTTGGGGACTGATTTCAATGCGGGATCTGCGAGCGCTGGCCGCCGCTTCCGGGGAAATCATCCTTAATTCGGCCATGCGATCGATGACAAGATTGCGCTTTTTTACGGAAGTGTCGTAATCTTGAATGGGATTAAATAGATTCGGGGCGGGTAACATAGCCACAAGGGTGGCAGCCTCGGAGATATCTAAATCTCTAGCGGATTTATCGAAATAAAAGCGGGCCGCATCTTCAAAACCGTAGCCGGCCTGACCGAGATAAACTCGATTGAGATAGGTTTTGAGAATTTCATCCTTACTATACACCGCTTCTAATTGTAAAGCGACCACAGCCTCCCGCAGTTTGCGATCAGCAGTATTTTGGCGACCGACTTCTGGGAATAAACTACGCGCTAACTGTTGAGTCAGGGTGCTGGCCCCTTGACGAATGCCTTGACCTTGCCAATTAATCATAACAGCCCGGACAATCCCCAAAGGATCAACGCCAAAATGCCAGTAAAAACGACTATCTTCGGAAGCGACAACCGCCTGGGGCAGATAGGGAGAAAAATCGCCCAGATTATCTAATTCTTGGTGAGTTTCCTGTCCCATGGGATTGAGGGGAGTTTGACCATCCCTAGGGTAAACCACCACCGGACCGCTCACCCCGGAAGGGAGTGGATAAACATTAACTCTGCGACTTTCCCAGATAATCCCTAGAACTAATAAACCGAAAATACCACCCGCACCATAGAAACCATAGCGCAAAAGTCGCGCCCACAGGGGAGGGGGACAATAATAGGAGATGGTGACACAATTAGCTAAGTCTGGAGGGGCCAAGGTAAAAGTATCACCATGACGCAGGGAAACGCTTTTCAGACGACGTTTACCCATATAAACCCCGTTGGTGGAGTTTTCATCTGTGAGCAGGAAATTATGGGGATTTTTCGGGTCCCGCTGCAGGGAACAATGAATCTGACTGACCACGGTATTACGGATAGTAATATCACAGGAACTGGAACTGCGGCCTAACAAATAGCGATCGCCGATAAGGGGATATTTGCTTTCCCCACTGCCATTCTCGTTTTTAAGGCGTAATTCAGGAACTCTCGCCCCTTTTTTGAGATTTACCGCCTGAAAATTCACCTTTCCTTGCAATTTCTGCACGGCAACGGTGACAAGTTGACTAATTTGGGTTTTCGGCGACTGGTTAGACATAGTTTTTATCAGTTATCAGCTTCTGAAGGCAACAGGCAAGAGGCAACAGGGGAAGTTGGGAATTGCAACTAAAACCCTAACACCCCATCTCCCCAATTCCCAATTCATACCCAATATCCCTAAATTGACATTTTAGCCTCTAAAGCTTTGAGGTATTCCGTGTTGACTCCCGACTCGCGAATCAGAGCAATTTTACCGGTACGGGCCACCTCGCGAACGCCAAATTTATTCAGCATTTGCATAATCGCCACCATTTTACCCGGATCCCCCACCACTTCGATGGTCAGGGTTTCCTCAGAAATATCCACAATCCGGGCCCGGAATACCTGCGCTAATTCGATCACTTCCGCCCGGCGCTCGGCGGTAGCATTAACTTTAATCAGCATTAATTCCCTTTCCACACAAGGCGTTTGGGTGATATCCTGCACCTTGAGGACGTTAATTAATTTGTAAAGTTGTTTGGTTAACTGTTCGATGCTGTCCTCGTCTCCTGGTACTACCATCGTAATCCGAGAAACTCCCATCTGTTCGGCAGGACCGACGGCCAGACTTTCAATATTAAAGCCGCGACGGGCGAATAATCCAGCAATACGGGTTAAGACTCCCGCTTCATCTTCAACTAATACGGATAATGTGTGTTTCATGGCGATCTGTCTACACAACCTATATTTAACCATTGTAAGACAGGAGGCAAGGCCAGAACAGTTTGTTTTCGCCTCACGACGATAAGAAATTTTAACAGATAAAATCCCCCCACCAGCATGGCGAGGCAGGGAGCAAAAGCTGACGGCTGACTCATGATTAATTATCGGGACTTTTTGGCGATTGTCCAGAAGGGAAAAGTTTGACTGGGATTGATGATAACTCCCGTGATGCCATGGCGAGCAAAAGCGTATTCTTTGGTTTGCCAAAGGGGAATATAGGGAACTTCATCGGCGAGAATTTCTTGAATTTTGCCAAAAATTTGCTTTCTTTTGGCTGGGTTACTTTCCCGACGGGATTGAGCGATTAATTGATTCATTTCTTGACTATAAAAAAATGAGCCTTGACTTTGCGATCCTCCCTCTTCGCATCCAGTTTCTGGAGAACCTTTAGCACAATCTAAAAAGGGATAAATATAGTTATCTGCATCCAAAAAATCGGGATACCAATTAGATAGAGCAGTGGTATAAAGTCCCCGGCTAATATTACGGAAAAAGGCCGCTCCTAGTATACTATTGGGTTCAAATTGAATCATATTATCTAAATCTCGTTTTGCTAGGGCTTTCATCACTGCCGCCACGCTGCTGGAAGTGATCGATCCCGAGGAGTGCCAAACTTCTACAATTGCGGGGTTTTCTGGACTATAACCAGCAGTTTTTAGTAATTGTTTTGCTTGCTCTATATTATGGTTGCCATAGCGCTCTTTAAATACCGGTTGTGACTCGGAAAAAGTAGTAGGAATCAGGCTAAAAAGAGGTATCCCTTGACCTTGTAAAATGCGATCATTAAGTAAATCTCGATCGACTAGAGAAGCAATTGCTTGTCGCACTAAAATATTATCGGTGGGTTCACTTTTGAGATTGAGACTCATAAAGTTAATTGCTGCCCCAGAAGATTCGATCGCTTGCCATTTTCCCTGGGCTGCTTCTGTGCGTAATTTTCTCACTTGAGGAGGGAGTAAAGATTGATAGGCAATATCCACCGCACCCGTCTGAAAACCGTTGAATAAATTGGCAGGATTAGAGAGATAAATTTGAACATTAACTCCCTTATTTTTGGCTGGTTCTCCCCAATAGCGATCAAATGCTTCTAAACTAAAAGAATCGCTGGTAACTGCTTTTAATTGATAATGTCCTGT
This sequence comes from Microcystis sp. M061S2, assembly GCF_020245605.1. Classification (NCBI taxonomy): domain Bacteria; kingdom Bacillati; phylum Cyanobacteriota; class Cyanophyceae; order Chroococcales; family Microcystaceae; genus Microcystis; species Microcystis sp. M061S2. The sequence goes on from NZ_JADBUP010000001.1 coordinate 18,785, forward strand.
GCCGATAAATTCTTCGGGTTTAAATTTACCCTCGCCAATTTGATAAAATTTGGGTGAAACCGCACAGGCTCCGGGGTAAGCTAAAAGAGCGGGAAAGGCGGCAAAAGGTCTGGTTAGTTTAATAGTAATTTCGTCTTCTTTTGTAGCGGTAATTTTATCAATTGTATCCCGAAGAAGAAAGGAAGGTTCACCACCATTTTTGATAAATCTTTCTAGGGAAAACTTCATCGCCTCTGCGTTAAAAACCGTGCCATCATGAAAAATAACTCCTCGACGTACTGGGATAGTATAAGTCAAACCATCGGGGCTAATTTCGGGCAATTCCGTGGCTAGGAGAGGCTTTAAATTAGTGGTTCCTTCCGCGTAGGTGTAGAGAGTTTCACCGAGATTATAAATAATAAAAAGTCCCGCTAACTCATAACTATCGGCAGGATCGATCGAGCGTGGTTTTAGGGTTGTCCCGATCATCAGGCGATCGCTATCCCTTGGTGGTAAATTGGAATTAGTGGACTGACAGCCCACGGTCAGAAGAAGACAGAGGCAAAATAAACTTAAATAGCGGTAAAGTCGGCGTAAAGGTCTCATCGATGGCGATTAACGGCAGCTAGGTATCAATCAATCCTATCATTTTTGAGGATAATCTTTTCTACTAGGTTCCCTTAAGTAAGTAAATTGATTGCTTAATTGGTTGGGGAAAATTCTTCAATAGCCGGACTGATTACCCCGACAATTAAATTAAATTTTCCAGTCGAGGATGGCAAAAACTTGATAAATTTAGCCAAGAAAAAGACCCAGGGCAGCAAAGGGGTTAAATGGTTCAGAATAGCTGGAGCTATGGAGGCAGATAAACAGGGAAATGGTCAAGATTTTTAAACCTAGAGCAGGTGACAGCAACTGATTAGAAACTGATCTTATTTTATCTATCTGCCATTTAGGTTAATCCTGTCCCTTCTAAACAAGCTCGATCGAAAATTGCCCCCGTGGTTACTGCCGAGGCTAAACTAGCACAAAGAAGATTGGCATCAGTAAAATTTGTTCCGCGTAAAATCGCCCCGAAAAAAATTGCTTCCTCTAAATCGGTTGCCGACAGATCTGCCCCGGACAGATTAGCGCTAGTAAAATCCGCTTGGGTTAAAATCGCCCTGACAAAACTCACTCCCCGGCCATCGACACCGCGAAAATCCGCCCCGGACAAATCTAGATGATTAAAAACCGCCCCGGCTAAAAAAGCCCCGGCCAAACTTGCCCCGGTCACGATCGCATCGAGGAGAATTGCCCCGCGTAAATCGGCATTACGAAAATCTGCTCCCCTTAAATTTGCCCCGGTCAGGTCAGCACCGCGTAAATTTGCGCGTAAATTCGCTCCTGCTAGGTCTGCACCCGCTAAATCAGCCCCTGCCAAATTCATGCCCGCTAAATCTTTTATCTCACCCTGACGAATTGCTAATAAATCAATACTGGGAAAAGTCATGTTCAGCTACGGTTAAATCCTGTAAAAATATCTTAGAATATTCGTAAACCTTTGTTAAGAAAGCGCTCCATGTCCCTAGAGCTATTATCCCTAGAAAATATTGAAGAAATCGCCCACCAATACGGATACTGGGCGGTATTTATCGGCATCACCCTCGAAAATATGGGGATTCCCATCCCGGGAGAAACCATCACCATTGTCGGCGGCTTCCTTGCTGGTAGCGGTGATTTAAACTATTGGTTAGTTTTAGTCAGCGCAATTACAGGAGCAGTTTTAGGCGATAATTTTGGCTATTGGCTCGGGCGCGCCGGGGGGTGGCCGTTTTTGTTAAAAGTTGGCAAATTCTTTGGGATTCCGCCTCAAAAACTAGAATTAGCCAAGGAACAATTTAGTAAAAATGCACCCCGGGCGGTCTTTTTCGGTCGCTTCGTGGCCCTGTTAAGAATCTTTGCAGGTCCCATGGCGGGAATTGCCCGAATGCCCTACGGTCGCTTTTTCCTCTGTAATCTCGGTGGGGCGACGGTGTGGGCGACGATTATGGTGACATTATCCTTCTTTTTAGGCCGTTTGTTCCCCTTGCACCAGTTAGTTAGTTCTATGGCTCGTTTTGGTATTTTGGCTTTAATTATCGTCCTGGCTTGGACAATTATCCACCCTATCCTTGAGTCACGGAAAACGTCGGTTTAAGCCCATGACGGCGAGCTTGTGCGTTTGTTGCGTCGGAATATCGATTTGTTGTGGCAGATTCCCCAACTACCTAGGGTATGCTGAAAAAGTTTGTTGGTGGGGTCAGGAGTCGGTCGTCAGTAGCCGGTCGTCGGCAGGGGAAGTCAGAATAACAGAATGACCTCGCACGTCTGGAAGTGGAACCCTTCCCAATCGAAGAGCGAAAGTGCAAGGGTTTTGAGTCCCTATTGCCATTTCTCAACGTTTGTTTCTGGGACTTTTTTAGCCACAAGAGTCCCAAAACCATTTTATAGCAAGGCTTAAACTGATATTCAGCCAACCCTAAATAGGATTTGGTTCTGTATTTACCCCCGACACATCGGATATTCACAGGCAATTTACGGGTACAGACGAACGGATATCTTTGCGTCTGTTAGCCTTTTTTCGTCAAAACGATGAAATGTCCGTATCGAGTATCCGGGATCATGTACTCGTAGACCTTTTCCCGATCATTTTTATCTTGAATAAATTCATCTACGGCCGTCTTCACGCCCGAAGAAAAGAAACCGTAATCATCGACGATGATAATCGCCCCAGGGGAGGTGATCGGGTGGAGGAACTCTAATACCTGTTTGATCGGTTCGTACAGATCGAAATCCACATAGGCGAAAGAAACCCTCGCGGGTAAATTTTCCGCTCGCTCGAGGATTCGATCGAAAAATCCTTTGTGAATCAGGTAGCGATGTTCGGGAAAAGAAATCTTCCGCAATCGCTCTAGAACCATTCCCTCACGGCATCGCATTTTTCCCCTATAGGCTTCCATATTCCCCAAATCGAAAATATCGTGGAGCAAGCGATCTTTTTCCGAGGGGGCGGGCAAACCTTGAAAGGAATCGAATAGATGTAAGGTCTTGTCCGTTCCGGCGATTTCATTGGCGATCAGCGCGGAGGTTTCTCCCTGCGCCACACCAAACTCGCACACATCGCCCTCTATCTCCCGACACCGGCCCAAACCCTGCACGAGATAATAGGCCTCTGACGGAGGCGTGCCGAGCAATGTGGTTAATAGATGCAGACGAAGATCGTTAGGCTCTATTACGGGGTCGGATTCGTTGAGCCTTCCCTCGTAGGCCTGTGCCAGATTGGCGAAATTATCGAACCAGATCGGCAGCTCCGATGTCCGGTGGAGTGGTTCATCCTCGAGCGAGGACGAGGTCAGAGCAACGGATTGATCATTCATAGCTGTTACACATTTAAAATGGGCATTAGGATGTTAGAAAAGAAACGCAGATTTATTAATTATCGATAAGAAAGCGGTTATCAGAAATAACCGCTTCTGGAATTTTACAAGAATCTGTTTAACGTTCCAGGCGCCTGGAGTTTTTGCGCTCACCGCCGCCACCATAGCCAGAATCATCTTCTTTGGGACGAGCTTTGTTGACTTTCATCTGTCGTCCCATCCATTCGGCCCCGTCAAGAGTTTCGATCGCTATTGCTTCTTCCTCATCGGAGGACATTTCCACAAAACCAAAACCGCGCATTTTACCCGTTTCCCGATCTACGGGCAAGTAAACGCGACTAACCGTGCCGTATTCAGCGAATACCTCTTGCAAGTCCTCTTTCGTGACGTCATAAACCAGATTACCAACGTAAATCGTCATGGATTGTCTCCCAATATCACAGCCATTTCGAGAAGGAGATCGGACACAACCCAGTCAAGGCCATCAGGGAAAAACCACTTCTGTTTGAAACCAATGCTGCTACCGAACCTAACTACTCTCTCTAAACTAGCATAGCTTATCAGTGATCAGTGATCAGTGATCAGTTATCAGTAGGAGTAGGGAGTATTAAGTGAGCAGTATTACACGGCGGTTTTCTGCTTTCTTTTCACTGATTACTGTTTACTGTTTACTGATCACTGATTAGGGTAGCCAAGGATATTGACTAAAATCGGGGGGACGTTTTTCGAGGAAAGCCTGTTTCCCTTCGGCTCCTTCGGCGGTCATATAGTAGAGTAAAGTGGCATTGCCCGCTAACTCCTGTAAACCCGCTTGACCATCACAATCAGCATTAAAAGCCGATTTCAGGCAGCGAATCGCCAAGGGACTTTTTTCGAGAATTTCTAAGGACCATTTAACCCCTTCCCGCTCTAATTCCTCCACCGGGACGACATGGTTAACCAAACCCATTTCTAAAGCTTGTTGGGCGTTATACTGCCGACAGAGAAACCAAATCTCGCGAGCCTTTTTCTGACCGACCACCCGGGCCAGATAACTAGAGCCAAAACCGCCGTCAAAACTGCCCACTTTCGGACCTGTCTGACCAAAAACGGCGTTATCCGCCGCTAAGGTTAAATCACAAACCAAGTGCAAAACATGACCGCCCCCGACCGCATAACCTGCCACCAGCGCGATAACTACCTTGGGGATGGAGCGAATTAATTTCTGTAAATCCAGCACATTGAGCCGGGGTACGCCATCATCGCCAATATAACCCGCCAGACCGCGCACCGTCTGATCGCCGCCAGAACAAAAAGCATACTTGCCGTCGCTGTGGGGACCTGCACCCGTGAGCAATACTACCCCAATGCGGGCATCCTCGCGAGCATCACAGAAAGCGTCGTAAAGCTCAAAAACTGTTTTTGGACGGAAGGCATTACGCTTATGGGGGCGATTGATGGTAATTTTGGCGATTCCCCCCCATTTATGGTAAAGAATGTCCTCGTAGGTTTTGACGGATTGCCATTCAACGCTCATAGTCTCGGTTATCGGCACAGCTTTTTTACCTTACCTCATTTTGTCGCCCACTTTGAAGCCTGGAGCGCCAGAAGAGGGGAATGGATAGTTGACCGACAAGGTTTAAAGCTGATTCTCTTCTTGATATTTTCTGAGTATTTATTCAAAATATATTGATCCTATTTGCTAACTTTAAAGAGCTAAAAATATGAGTACAAGTAATAAAACTAAGCTGGAATCATTAGAGTTTTATTTATGGTTAAAATATCCAATAACAATTTATCCTGATGATGACGGGGGATATGTATCAGAAATTAAGGATATTCCAGGATGTTTCACTCAGGGAGAAACCATAGAGGAAACCTTAATCAGTAAACAGTAATCAGTGAACTGAAAACTTACATCTGATAACCGATAACTGATCACTGAAAACTCACATCTGATAACTGATAACTGATCACTGATAACTGATCACTGAATTAAAGCCATTCGATTTCTTTAGCTTTTTCGGGTAATTTAGCCGTGGCTTGTCCTTGGCTGCGGGACTGAAACCCAATTAAATCGAGGGGAGTAGCCAATAAATCTACTATATCAGCTTTACCAAACAATAACTTGAGAGTATTTTTTGGTAGCTCTTTTAATAACCAACGACCGAGAGTAAAAAATAACTCTTGGTTGGTTAAAGGTCGCATCAATTCGATATCATACAATTCGTGAAGATAGCGATTCGAGCGCCCGTAACGTTTTAATTGACTTCTTAAGTCTTCTAAGGTGGAACGATGACGATGGTAAATAATTGCCTCCGGTGCGTAGGTTAATTGCCAGTCGGTTTGTTGTTGAATACGCCAACAGATATCGGCATCACCACCGGTAGTTAAATAAGGACGAAATAAACCAACTTTTTGAAAAGCTTCTCGACGAATAGCGAGGTTAGCAGTTTGACCATAGGGACAAAAAGAATGTTCTAAAAGAAATTTTGGTGACATAAAGTGACGACGTTCCGCATACTTTTCCAACCAAGTGGAACCAGTTAAGGCGGCAATTTCACCCGCTACCAGACCGATCCTAGTATCTTTAAAGGGTTGAATCAATTCGGTCAACCATTGCGGTGCGGGACGACAATCGGCATCGGTAAAGGCCAGAAAAGGATAACGAGAGCTTTTGATCCCTTTGTTACGAGCAGCGTAGGAGCTTTGTATCTGATTTTCGCTTAAAATCATCAGGTTCAGTCCCCGGTGTTCTTGCGCTGCCTTTCCTAATAATTCTGCTGTGCGATCGCTACTATTATTATCAACTAAAATATATTCAACTAATTGACGGGGATAGGTCTGTTTGGCTAAACAATCAATGAGAGGGGGTAGATCTTTCTCTCCGTTATAAATTGGCACGATCACGGATACTTCGGGCAAGAACTGTAAGGTAGTTGACATCGTTGGAGTCCAATAAACGGGCGAAGGTTGAACTATTCGCTACAATACTACTATAATCAATAGCAACAAAAAGCAAGTCTATTGTCACTTATTTTAGACCAACGATGAAAAGTTTCTTCCGAAAATTATTTTTCTATGCGGGTATTCTCCGGCTCTCCCCTTTAATCATTGCTTTTCAGGTAGCTAATAATCGAGAACTTATCTTAGGTGATGTGCGGCGTTGGGTAGAGTTATTAGGCTGGGAAAAAAGAGCAGATTGGTTACAATTCTTAGCTCTGTGTCTGGAGGCAAAAGAATTTAGAAATTTATATTATTGTCGTCTTTTTCAAGGTGGTTCATTCAGCCGTTTTTTAATGTATATTCTTAGGTTTTTCTATCGCGAAAGTTCCTACTTATTTCTAGATTCTTCCTGTTCGATTGGCAAAGGATTATTTATTCAACACGGTTTTAGTACGATTGTTATGGCGGATTTGGGCGATAACTGTTGGATTAATCAACAGGTAACAATTGGCTATAAAGATAAAAGCGGTCGCCCCAAAATTGGCAATAATGTCAGGATTACCGCCGGCGCTAAAGTCTTAGGAAACATTACCATCGGTGATAATGTCACCGTGGGCGCAAATTCAGTGGTAGTCAAAGATGTTCCACCTAATTGTGTAGTGGTGGGTATTCCCGCTCGTATTATTAAACGGGACGGCGTTAAAGTAGATGAAAAATTATAAACGTTGACTTAAAATATACTCGGCAATTGCCAGATCTCCGGGGGTAGTAATTTTTAAGTTAGTTTCTTCACCGACGACAATTTTGACGGGAAAACCACATTTTTCTAATAAGGCGGCATCGTCGGTGACTTCCCAAGCTAATTTTCGGCCCTGTTCATGACATTCTTTTAATAATTTTACCTGAAAACCCTGGGGCGTTTGGGCCGCCCACAACCGCGAGCGATCCGGTGTATCCTCAATCCAGCCCTTGCTATCGACAATTTTAATCGTATCTTTCACCGGAATCGCCGCAATGAAACCCTGACAAGTGGCTAAAGCGGCGGCACAGCGATCGAATAATTCGGGAGTGGCTAAACAGCGCGCCCCATCGTGAATTAAAACCGTCTCAGCCCCCTCTGGTAGGGCTTGTAAGCCATTGTAAACCGATTTTTGTCTGGTTTCGCCTCCTTCGATGATTTGCACGGGTTTAAGGGCATTTATGGCGGTGATAATTTCTCGGATATCCTCAAAGTCTTCCGGTTGTGCCATAATCCCAATCCAGATAATTGCCCCGGATTGCATGGCAGCCAGCAAAGTCCAAGTTAGGAGCGGTTTTCCGTGCAGGGTGAGCAGTAACTTATTGCGATCGCTGCCCATCCGTTTACCCATTCCCGCTGCTGGAATTAACAAATACATATTTTTTTCAGGTAAAAAGTTAAGAATTCAGTGGACAGCAGTGGGGAGCTTTTTGCTGGTTAAGTAAGTGGTTTCAATATATCCCCCCTTAATCCCCCCTTGATAAGGGGGGTGCCGATGATTGTTAATCGCTTAAATAACCCCAAAACTATCCCTCTTAAGAGAATAAATCGAGGGGAAAGTGACCATAAGTACCGACTAATTGATCATTTTCTGATTGACAAGAAATCAGGACACCGCGATAGGTTCCCGTGTAGGAATCGAGATAGGAAGCTTGTCTTTGGGTATTGTATTTAATATACACCGCTCTCGGTTCTGGTTGGTCTTCTGGGAGACTATTAGGTGGAGGGTATCCTAGGGCCTGTAGATAAGTTTTCAGGGCTTTAAATCCCTCTTCATTGTTATCGGCACAGATACCTAAATTAATTGATTCCGAACCTTGATTAACTAATAAAATTGCCTGTCTTAGAGCTTCTTCTTCTTCAGGGGATTGGGCAATTTTTAGTTGAATACAGCCATATTCTTTTAGGAGTTTCAAGGCTTCTTCAATAGACATGAGCGGTTAGATATGCGGGGCTAGAGATCAAAAATAAGCTGGTGCTGCTGTCCTTAACGACAAATTCCCAAGAAAAAAAGCCCTAAATCATTGAGATTTGGAGATAGGAAAATTTTGAATTGGTCTTAATCGCAAGATCGCCAATTCCGATCATATCAGGTTGGGGACAGGAAAATTGATCGGGCTTGTTCGATCGCTCCGGGTTGTGCGGGCATTTCACTCACCGCTTTTTGATAGCCGAAGTAAGCACCTACATCCTGATGGGAAAAGAGGAGTGTCTCTGATGAGATAGAGTCTCAGCAGCTTCAGTTAACTCCTCCCGTTTCTCTAGGGCTTTTTCTTCGGTTGTTTCCGAGTCTTGCAGTTAAATTTCCGCCACGGCTCTTTCGATTAAACGACGAGCCAGGGTTTGAATGCCGGTATGTTCATAGTAATTAGTCGTCATATCGAGGAATGCCCCAACATATACCAATTTATCGGCAGAAAAGTCGATAAATCCCTGAATTTTGCTCAATAATACCTGCTGGCTCAAATCGCGCTCCCTGACAAAATTACTCATCCAACCTTTAGTCGAGTCGAAACTTTGACCGATAAAGTCTAATTTTCTGGCAGTATTTCCCCCCGGAATCAATTCTTTAATACTGGCGAAAGTGGAGTTAGATTCTAATTCTTCCGGCCTGAGAATGCTGAGGCCCGATTCCACTTTGCGGATAAAACTGCCCCCCAGAGGGATTAAACCATCCAAACAAACTAACGCCGCCATCCGCATCAGGGATTCGCCGCTATAATCTCCTAGGGAAGCGACGAAATCCCCGATACTATCCCCCGGAATGCCATTAATTTGACAAAAAGCGACTAATTCGGTCACTAATTTCAAGGTTAGATCGATGGTTTGCGCTTTTTCGGGGGCAGGGGTTAATTTTTCGATTAAACCGCCCATGAGGGGAATTTTACCACCGACGGCATTAGCAAGAGAGGCGGCGGCTAGGGCATTATCGGCGCTGTCGATGGTTTGGTAGAGCCAGAGCGCCCGTTGATAGCCCTGGGATTTATCATTAAACAACCAAACGGCTCGATCGCCAATCTGTTGGATCATGCTTTCGTCGGTTTCGCCGGTGACTGTGATAATCGTATTTTTAAACCCGACTAGGTTATCCCACTCTCCCGGCACGACATAATCAAGGGTTTTGAGAACTTTGACGGTGAGATTATTCGTCGGTAATTCGTCCACCAGTTCAAAAATTGGCTTACTCACGGATGTCTCCTTACTTTAACTTTGCTAGACCATCTAAATCGAACTTAGCTAACCAAGCTTGGCGATCGCTGGCAGCAAAATCTGGCTCCCGCGATAAAACCTTGACTTGATAGCGATTATTGACTAAAACGGCGCTGGCGGTTGCACCCTGTTCCACAGAGGGAAAACCTTTAATTGTGGTTTGACTGTCTTGGAATTTATTGGCCGCGGCGGGATTATTGCTGATGTCAGATATGGCTAACATGGCCAGAACTTTGCCATCTTGCTTCAGTTTTGCCTCGGCAAAGCCTTTTTTCTCCTGGGTATAGACGCGCTCGTATCCTCCCCCAGAAGGCGGGAAAAACCGATTAAAACTGCCGCCCGAGGTGGATTCTTTCACCACTGCCGCCGCCCCACGAGCGGTGCTTTCTTGTTGCGCTTGGTCAAATTGTGAGGGAGCTTTAGCACAGGAAGTTACTAGCAAAAGTACCGCTAATACCCCTGCTATCAAGATTTTGCCAAATCGAAAGTTCATAGTTCTCTTAATTAAAACTTGCTCAAGTTTGTTTGTAGTATATCTCTCGCTGATTGCTGATTATTGTTAAGTTTTTCTAGATGCTGTCACACTGGATCGAAAAAAAAACAGAAAATCAGCAAAATTCGAGTCATTAACGAAGGCGGTCGGCAGTCCCGATGAAAAAATTTTCACCCCCACAGATGAAAGAGGTTTCCTTCCCCACACCCTACACCCTACACCCCACACCCCACACCCTAACACCCCACACCCTGCCCCCAGGAAAAACTTTTTGCCGCAAACCCTAGCTACAGTCCTGCAATTGCCCCTCGCGCCATAGATGCGATCGCTTGTTCCGTGGCCCGGGGTAGATGATAATATTTACCACCGGCTTTTAGGGCTAATTCTTTGGCAAAACCAGTGGAGACGAATTTTTTCTCCGTATCGATAACCAGCAATTTAATGCCTAAAGAGCGAATTTTAGCGGCAATATCGAGCAGTTCTGCCTTAATATCGGGTTTTTCACCCTCCGGAATCGGTTCGCCTAAAGATTTCGCCAAAGGAATATTACTTCTACCGTCGGTAATCGCCACAATCACCACTTGACCGATATCCCCCGATAAACGGGCATTCATCCCCACATGAACCGCTTGGGTTAAACCGTGGGCTAAAGGGGAACCGCCGCCACAGGGCAGGGTTTCTAGACGTTTTTTCGCTAGGGTAATCGATTTGGTCGGCGGTAATAGTACATCTGCTCGCTCACCCCGGAAAGGAATCAGGGCAATCTGGTCGCGATTTTCGTAAGCTTCCGTTAACAGACGCATAACCGCACCTTTGGCCGACTGCATCCGATTCAGGGCCATGGAACCGGAGGCATCAACCACAAAGACAATTAAAGAACCGGCCTTGCGGGCCAGCCGTTTTGAGCGCAGATCCCCTTCTTCTATAATCACATGACGTTCGGGATTCCTCAAGCGACGGGCTTTTTGATAGGGGGCGGCCGCCCGGAGAGTGGCATCGACGGCGACTCTTTTCACCTTGCCCCGGGGTAACATCGGCTTAATATAACGTCCTCTATCTTCCGAGAAAATCAGGTTACGCGCCCCCGATTTCCCCTGACGCTGGGCCATCTGGGCAAAATACAACACACTGGGATCCAGTAAAACCCCTTCTGGGTCGAAAACAAATTCTTCCGGCAAATTATCCGGCTGTTCCGGTTCTTTTTCCTCCTCTTTCTCCTCCTCTTTTTCTTCCTGTTCCTGCTGGTTTTCGTCTTGGGGCGGTTCCGGTGGTGGCGGTGGTGGCGGTGGCTGTTGTTCCTGTTCTGGGGGTGGTGGCGTAATCAGCGATCGAGGTACAATAACTAATTCGACGGCTCTTTTTAAGTCATCGGCACTGACTAAATCCCGACCTTCTAAAGCGGCGGCCGCCTTGGCTACTCTCACGGCAAAAATCTCGGCGCGATGACCTTCTACCTTACCGCGCACCGCTTCTTCCACTAGATAACTAATTTGTTCGGGTTTAATTTTTACCTCTTTTAACCATTCCCTCGCCAGGATAATTTCGGTTTTTAGATCATCGATTTCTTGGGCATATTGGGCGATAAAAGCGCTGGGAGAAACAGCATACTCGATCGCCTGATTGACGGCGGTTACTCGTTGGTCTAAACTGAGGACACCATCGGCGGAAAGAGCAATGGCAATTCTATCTAATAAATGGGGTCGTAAATCCCCTTCTTCTGGGTTATAAGTAGCGATCAGGATTGGTTTGCAGGGATGTTGAAAACTGATGCCTTCCCGTTCGATTTGGTTACGTCCTTCGCTTAAAACTGTGAGTAATTGGTTAGCAATTTGGTCATCAAGTAGATTAATTTCATCGATGTAGAGAATTCCCCGATGGGCGCTGGCTAATAAACCGGGTTGAAAGACTGGTTCCCCCTGTTTCACCGATTCTTCCACATCGACGGAACCCAATAAACGATCCTCGGTGACTCCTAGAGGAATCTGCACGAAGGGGGCCCGGATAACTTCCGTGGGGACCTCTCCACTGCTATATTCTTCTTTAGTGCGATCGTCCCATTCGTCGGGATGGTTGGGATCACAATTAAAGACATTACCTGCGATAATTTCGATCGGTGGCAGTAGGGAATGTATCGCCCGCGCCATGACTGATTTGGCGGTTCCCCGACGACCGGCAATTACCACACCCCCTAGGGCGGGATCCACGGCGGCTAAGAGTAGGGCTAATTTAATCGCTTCTTGGCCGACAACGGCAGTTAGGGGAAAATTGAGGGTCACAGTGGGCATAGATCTAGATTCAGGCGGCCAAATTCTAGTGTAAAACAGAAGCTCCCGGGTCCGGCACTTTTCCCTTTTTGATTCCCGAACCCAGATTTTAAGTAGGTAGTCGTTAAAAATTATCAGACACCCCCCTTATCAAGGGGGGATTAAGGGGGGATCGAACCTAAAATCCCTTTTTAATTTAATTATAACCAGCTACTTAGCTGCATCTCGATGGATTTCTTCAACCCCGAACCGATCGAGAAGTTGCTGGGTTAATCTAGGATTAGCTCCTGTTGACGGCTGTAGAGAGGACAGAAATATGATAGCGACAATAATCGATCGCCTTACGGAAACCAACCCGCAAATTATGCGAGAATGGCAAGGAAGATTAACCCCGAAAAATATCTCGATCGCCTCGATTATCTCCCTCGTTGGTCAATTATTAGTTTATTTATACTATCAAAATCTCTTGCCAGTAGCGGCGGGATTTAGTCGTTACTGTACCGCTAATCCCCCCAATAACAACGATTATTATCCCTATAGTGGGCTCAAATACTGTATCCAAGACTTAAATGGTCAATGGATGATTATCTCCCGGTTATGGTGGTTGGATATCTTCACTTTTCTGAGCATTACCGGCATTTTCGCTCTTTTAGTGGTGGGAACCTATCAATTAATCGCCGATCTTTCTGGGGAAGAGCGCCGGGGTACACTTAATTTTATCCGTCTGAGTCCCCAACCCGCCAAAACGATTTTTATCGGCAAAATTTTCGGGGTTCCCATTCTCCTCTATCTCGTCTGTCTTCTCGCTTTACCCTTTCACTTGGGGGCGGGTTTATTAGCAGGTATTCCCCTATCGTTAATTTTAGCCTTCTACGCGGTTCTGATCGCTAGTTGTGCCTTTTTTTATCATGCCGCCCTTAGTTTCGCTTTAGCCACGCCATGGTTAGGGGGATTTCAACCCTGGTTAGGCAGCGCAACAGTCTTAATCTTTGTGTTTTATAGCAGTATTATTACTTTATCGGGCTATGGCGGTTTCCGTACCCCCTTTGATTGGTTAATTCTCTTTAATCCTAGTTTTGTCCTTCCCTATCTAGTTAAATCTACCTTTCTCCCCCCCGATGCGGTACGCTATCTAGGAATCTCACAAATCTTCGATCTGCGTTGGTACGGTCAATCTCTCTGGCAATCGGTTATAATGGGTATCAGCTTAATTTTGCTCAATTTCGCCCTCTGCACCTACGGTTTAACCAGAATTCTCCAGCGTCGCTTCCATAATCCCCTCGCTACTCTTGTTAGTAAACCCCAAAGTTACTGGATGATGGGCTGTTTTAGTGCCATTAGCCTAGGTTTTGTCTTCCAAACTCTGCAACCGAGCTATATTTTCGATAATTTTGCGATTCTTAGCGTTTTTGTGGCAATTTTTGGCTTGTTAATCCTTTTTGCCCTCACTCCCCCCCGTCAAACTCTCCAAGATTGGGCGCGCTATCGTCATCTGCAAGGAAAAAAGGGCATTAGTCTGGGGAAAGCTTTAATCTTTGGCGAAAAAAGCCCTTCTACCCTAGCCATGGCTGTTAACGTCGCCATTGCCATTTTATTCATCCTTCCCGCTATTTTTATCGCCCCTCTCCATCAATATAAACTAGCCACTGCAGCCGGGTTTCTCTTGGCAATGAACATGATTTTAGTCTATGCCGCTATCGCCCAATTATTGATGTTAGCCAGCACAAATAAACGCGCTTTGCTGGCAGCCACTAGCATCGGCATTTTGATTATTTTCCCCTTCCTCTGTTTCGCTGTCTTGGGAGTTAATCCCAGTCAATCTCCGCTTTTATGGTTTTTTACTTTTCTCCCCATTGCCGCTACTAAATACGCTACACTTCCCTCTTTCGCTTTGGCAATCTTCGGTCAGTGGTTGGGTTTAACCCTCGTCGGATGGCAAATTAATCGGCAATTGAATCGCCTTGGTGCCTCGGCAACTAAAGCGTTAATCCCAAGCTAAAAAATACCGATTCACAGGGGAGATTAAATAATATCTCTGCTGACAATTTTCTCCCCTTGAGTGTCGGTTAATTTTTTTTACCAAAAGCTTGACAAAACCCCACGACTTGACAGATAATTTCTTATATAATGGGAATCCGTGCCTGCCTGCGAACCCCCTCTTTTCAGGTCAAATAAAGCCCAAAAAAATTAACCCCAAAAAGTAGGCTGAGTTAATTTCAGTAAACTGATAACTGATAACTGATAACTGATAACTGATAACTGATAACTGATAACTGATTTAACCCACCACCGATAAACTATCAACGATTAGCGAGGGAGTATAACAGGAACCATTCCATTGATTATCGGACCCCAAAGCGATTAAATTTTGCAAAGCTGTATAAACATTTCCCGTCACCATTGTATCTTTAACTCGTCCGGTGATTTTGCCCTTTTCTATGCGATAACCCAGATCGATATTGACAGAAAAATCGCCCGAAATATCGGCCCCATGACCTAAAATTTGGTCGATAACTAGGCCCTCATCTATTTGCGAGATTAAATCCTCTAAAGTTCCCTCTCCCGGTGCCACGATTAAATTAACTAAATCCGCCATGGGATAAACCCCTAAACCGGGACGAAAACCGTTTCCCGTCGGAGTAGTTTTTAATAATCTGGCCGTGGTACGATCGCTATAGAATTCCTTAACTCTACCTCCCTCAATTAAAGATAAAAATTTGGTAGGAGTTCCCTCATCATCAAAGGGACAACTATAGGGTTCTCGGTCCGGTTGTTGGGATAGGGTCAACTTTTCTGACATCACCAATTGACCGATTTTATCACTCCAGGGCGAAGACTTTTCTAAGATCTGTTTACCATTTAAAGCCATCGCCACCGTACCCCATAACAGGGTAACTGCATTAGCGGTCAATAAAATTGGTAATTTTCCCGTGGGACTATCCACATTATTGGCTGCCCATTGTAGTCGCTGCAATAACTGTTTAATTACGGTTGCGGGATGAGGTGTACTGCGAGTATATTCCCCATCATAAACCGCGAGAAAATCCTCCCCCCGTACCCATTCAATCCCCAGATAATAACTCAAAGATGTATCGGTATATTGACAATATAAACCCTGGGAATTAACCAAACGGGTGATTTCCCGTTCACATTCCCATTCACCACTACAAATAACCTCAGGATAAACTTGGCGAATTTGGCCAATCATTTGATTACCCATCTCGATTAAAGATTCTACCGCCACATCCTGACCAATCGGGTCATAAATTGCCCGTCGTGGTGCCGAAAATTCGATTTCTTCCGGGGCATTGAGATAGGATAAATTTAACGCCGTTTCTACTAAAATTTTCGGTTCCACATCACCATAACCCACCGCTAACCCCGGACAACCCTCGCGCCATAATCTTAAGGCAGTTCCCACGGATTCAGAACTTTCTAGCTGTTTGAGACGATTAGCCTCAAAAAAAACGGGATGGGAAAGGGAGGAAGATTGATAAACTTCGGCTGCCACCGCTCCCGATTTGAGAGCTAGTTCGATGAGTTGTTGCGGATCGATCGTCATGGTGATAGTTTTTGAGATGATAGCTATCTGATTATCGAAAATTTGGGTTTAAAACCCCGTCGTTTCACGACGGCTTTTCTTGATCTCTAATATATCACTTAAGAACTGCCAATGGCACAGCTCCCACAGAAGAAACAAAATAACTAGGAGACCAAAGAGCATCTTTCCCATCTGATTGAGGATAACCAGCTTGTTCATATCTGCGACTAGAAAACGCTTTTAAGTAATTAAGTAGCTGGTTATAATTAAATTAAAAATGGATTTTGCCTTTAATCCCCCCTTGATCCCCCCTTGATAAGGGGGGATCTGAAAGTTTTTAATACCTATCTACTTAAGCATTACAGAAATATCAAGTTTAGTTGTGTATTCGATTATATTGAATTTATAAGTTTTGAATCATATTAATTAGAACCACTTACTTACTCAAGGGATTTAGTATAATAATTAAGATAGTCGCCAGATAAGTCGAGGAGTGTAGCAAAATGTCTAACGAAACTGTCAGCTATTCCCTAGAATCCGTACTGACAAGGATTGAAAGTAAAATCGACTCCCTGGAAAAACGGATGGATGAGAGATTTGACAAGGTGGATGACCGGCTAACCCAATTAGAAATCGGACAGGCCGAACTCAAGGCCGATTTAAAAGGAGATATTAAAGTATTAGACGAGAAAATCGAGGGATTAACGGTACGGGTTGCTTATCAGGAATTTACCAACCGGGGGATTCTCATCGCTTTGGTGGTTGCTGTCTTGGGAGGTGCTGCTAAACTTTTTGGTTTTTTCCCCAATCCCTAGAAGTTCCCCTGAGAAACAGTCACTTCCCTGAGAACGATAAAAAACTCAAGAATCTATAGGAGTAGAGCAAAATGTCTAACGAAACTGTCACCTATTCCCTAGAATCCGTCCTCACAAGGATTGAGAGTAAAATCGACTCCCTGGAAAAACGGATGGATGAGAAAATCGACTCCCTGGAAAATCGGATAGATGAGAAAATCGACTCCCTGGAAAAACGGATGAATGAGAGATTTGACAAGGTAGATGAGAGATTTGACAAGGTAGATGAGCGGTTGACGAAACTGGAGATAGGACAAGCTGATTTAAAAGGCGATACTAAAGTATTAGACGAGAAAATCGAGGGATTAACGGTACGGGTTGCTTATCAGGAATTTACCAACCGGGGGATTCTCATCGCTTTGGTGGTCGCTGTCTTGGGAGGTGCTGCTAAACTTTTTGGTTTTTTCCCCAATCCCTAGAAGTTACCCTGAGAAACAGTTACTTCCCCACCACCCCACTTCCCCACCACCCCACCACCCCAAAAAAAATTTTTTCCAAGGGTGATAGGTTTTTTGAAACAAATGGGTAAATTGATTACAGACAAGAAAACATCCATCAGGAACACAGCTATGAACTCCGCTTTCAAATTCAAACTTATCCAAGCTCTCAACAAGAAGAACGGTAACAAAGGTTTCACCCTCATCGAACTCCTAGTGGTCGTTATCATCATCGGTGTACTGGCCGCTATCTCTCTCCCCAACATCCTCGGTCAGGTGGCCAAAGGCAGACAAGCTGAAGCTCGCACCAACCTCGGTGTCCTTAACCGCGCCCAACAGGTTTACCGCTTGGAAAACACAACCTTTGGTGCTGTAACTCAGTTACCCGTTCAGTTTACCGTCACCTACTATGCACAGCCCAGCAATGTCACTAATACTGCTACCAGTGCCGAGGCACATATGGCCCCTGCGGCAACCTATGCGAACGATATTCTCGAATACGGCTCTGCCGTCGGTCAAACCACCGCTGGAGTTTTTAATGCTGTTATCTGTGAACAGGCCACTGCCGCCAGTACTGCTGCCCTAACCGCAGGTGATTTAACTACCCCAGCTGCTGATGGGACCGCGGCTTGTGCTGCTGCTACTGTTGCTCGTCCGGTCAATTAATCCTAGTCTAGAAAAGTATGGGGGTTGCGGTTGCATACTTATCTGACAATCGCAATTTCATAACTCAATCTTAATCACACCTTAGCGGAAGGTGACAGGGAAATATTCTCTTGCAAAATCTGCGATCTTGGTTATTTTGGGGATGGGATTTTATCAGTAAACAGTGAACTAAAAACTCACCTCTGATAACAAGGGCTGAATCTCAAACCTAATTTGTGAAGCTGAAAGCCTTGACGTACTGACCTTCTTTTTAGGTAAGGGAATTGCCAGATTCTTTCTTGGAGTCCCTTGCCTATTGCTTTCAGAAGCTGATAGCTAAAATCTCCAAAGCCCAACTAGAAAAATATAGTCAATATTGCCAGGGCTTAACCATGAAATACCTTCTTTTTTTAGCAATTAAATCACAAGGGAAAAAAGCGAGGGGTTTTACTTTAGTAGAATTGTTAGTAGTAGTGGTTATATTAGGGGTCCTCGCCGCCGTCGGTTTACCGAATCTATTAGGGCAAGTCTCGAAAGCTAGGGAAGCAGAAGCACTGGCGATACTGGGACAAATCAATCGCGCCCAACAGGCTTATCGCTACGAAAATGGTATTTTTGCCAGCGTACAGACAAATGAATTACCCATTAGTGGCATTAACAACGCTAGATTTTATACTTTTAGCGATTACTTCCCTCCCAATGATATGCAATCTTCCTATAGAGCGCAGGCACGGCCTGAATTTGATAATGATATTAAGAATTATGCAGGAGGAGTCCGAATGATCCCAGACGGGCGCTTATCTCCCGTTATCTGTGCGGCTCTAACTCCTTTACAAGATAATGTTTTTGTCAACCCTTCTGGCGGCTGTACCGGGGGCAATATAGTTGGTAATCCACCATTGCCTCCCCAGTTTAATTAATCCATGATCGCCTCCGCAGGTAAATCCATTACCTTAAATCCATTGTAAAGTTTACTTCTTGGGTGATCAAGGGAGTTAAAATTACTCCATGCCAATAAGTTTTTCAAATATGGACAAACTCTCTCAATGGGATTTACTTCTGAACAATAGGGCAGTTGATCAAAGTGGTCAGTTTCCCGCTTAATATTCATTTACGAACAGTCTCTAAAATAAAACCTTTTATTTTTGTTAATGTTATTGACTTTCGTTTAAATCTATGCTAGGCGCAAAAAAATCGCTCAATTTATCCCTACTTAAAACTCTTGGTTTAGTTGCCGTTATCGGTGGGCTAATCATGGCCATTGTCGAAATGCAACAGGAAAAGGTGAAAACCTTGACCAAAGAAAAGTTATTAGAGAGAAATTATAGTCAAGAATCTCGCCTAGAAAATGCTCAAGTTGAGTTATTAAAAAATATGCCAGCTTTTGGCTTTGACAATATGTTAGCCAATTGGTCAATGTTACAGTTTATTCAATATTATGGCGATGGGGATGCTCGTGGGGAAACTGGTTACGGTTTAAGTCCCGATTTTATGGAGATTGTCACTAAAAATGACCCGAAATTTGTCCGCGCCTATTTGATGATGTCCGTCGCTTCTTCCCTGAATGCTGGCAAACCCGAAAGAACCGTTGAGATTATGAATAAAGGTTTATCAAAACTCACTCCTGATGTCACCGATGCCTATTTTATTTGGTTATATAAAGGAGTGGATGAACTATTATTTTTAGGCGATATTCCTGCGGCAAAAAAATCGCATCAAATGGCTGCCGATTGGGCGAAAATTGCTGGTAATGAATTTATCGAAAAATCCGCCAGGGGAACAGTAAAATTTTTAGAAACTAATCCCGATAGTCGCGCTCCTAGAGTCGGTGCTTGGATGTTAGTCTGGCTAAATAGCCAAGACGAAGAAACCCGCAAGTTAGCTAAGGAAAATATCGAAAAATTGGGGGGTAAATTGGTTGTGTTAGGCGATAATCAAGTGATGGCAATTCCCCCGAAGGATTAGGGGTTAGCGTATTTTTCATCCTGCCAAAACTTATGATTTAATAAGCGATCAATATCCTTAGAAAAAGGACAAACATCGGGAAAATTAGCATCATATTCAATTCGCATATTCTCCACCGCTTCCTGATAACAATTGTCACAAATATCGGTTAAAAAACTGCATAAACTAGGGGAATCGTCAAGGATATCTTTTAACTTAAATTGACAGCGTTTAATTGTGACTTCCCAACCTCGATAACAGTCGGACAAAGGAAGATAACGCCGTTTTAAAGCCTGTTCAAATAATGTAATTAAACGGTTTTTAAGTTCCCTTTTGTCTCGTCTTCCCAAAGATTCCACCTCCTCGATCAAATTCTCTAAATCAACTTGAGATAAATCCCCAGATTTTAATTGTTTGACCGTCTTCTCTATCCACAAAGCAAAATCTTGATCGTAAAGATTTTTTACCTTTGCTAAAGTCATAATTTTGACCTTCTCTGTTGAGTAATTAGGGTCTGCTGAATAAATGTGAAATGTAGGCAAGGTAGAGGTTTTGTGGCTTTTCTCCCGAAACAGGTGCAAGATTCTGAGAGAATCGTGCTTCAAAACCTTGCGTCTTCATGGTTCCGCGTCCTGTAGGGGCGAAGCA
>NZ_JADBUP010000010.1:0-5858 GCF_020245605.1 Microcystis sp. M061S2
CCCATCGGACAAGGTTCTTTCTCTGATGGTATGCCTTTAGGAATCTCTGGAACCTTCAACTTTATGTTCGTGTTCCAAGCAGAACATAACATTCTGATGCACCCCTTCCATATGTTAGGTGTTGCCGGTGTGTTCGGCGGTTCCTTGTTCTCCGCGATGCACGGTTCTCTAGTAACTTCTTCCTTAGTGCGTGAAACCACTGAAATCGAATCTCAGAACTACGGTTACAAATTCGGTCAAGAGGAAGAAACCTACAATATCGTTGCCGCTCACGGTTACTTCGGACGTTTAATCTTCCAATACGCTTCTTTCAACAACAGCCGCTCTCTGCACTTCTTCTTAGGTGCTTGGCCGGTAATCGGTATCTGGTTTACGGCAATGGGTGTTAGCACCATGGCGTTCAACCTCAACGGTTTCAACTTCAACCAGTCGATTCTCGATTCTCAAGGTCGTGTAATCGGTACCTGGGCCGATGTATTAAACCGCGCTGGTATCGGTATGGAAGTAATGCACGAGCGCAATGCTCACAACTTCCCCTTAGACTTAGCTAGTGGTGAACAGGCTCCTGTAGCTCTGACCGCTCCCGCTATCAATGGTTAATTCCTAGTCTGAACGAAAAGGCACTCCCGCGAGGGGGTGCTTTTTTGTTGAGAAGGGAAGGATAACCAGTGGCTATGAGAGAATAAAAGACAGTTCTGTTATACGCCGCAATCATTGATCTTTTAACAGTTCATATTTATCCCCCAATGTGAAAATTGGCGGTCTTTGTAGGCAAGGGTAAAACTGGATAAATAATCTTTACCGTCTAAATCGAGATTAAAGGCAGAAAAGCAGACGTACAGACTACGTTTATCAACGGCGACAGAGCGACTAAAAATTTTACTGAGAGTATTGGCGGTCAGTCCAGTTTGTTGGCTAAGAATGTCTAAGGTGCAGCGAGTGTTTTGTTTTATTTCCCAATTCACTTTAGCACGGTGCAGTTTTTGGTAGCCGATGGAGGTTAATATGACGCCACGTTGGCGAGAGGATTTACCGTTTGACTGTTCCATAAGTTGCCCCATCAACATAGAGGTCAGCAGAATTTTCTATTATGGTAATCAATGGGGATACAAAAAATTACTTTTTTTACAAGATTTAAAGTTTGCGCTAGGAGTCAGGATTTTAACTAGGTGAGATCACCGATGATTCTCCTTGAACAGTTATTATGTCCTTAACCTATGGGAGTCTATCGTTATTTAGCGATTGAATGGGGCGATCGCCGTTATGCTTGATAAATTTCCCAACGATGCCCAATGCTGTGGAGCTAAATAATCCCACTCCCACATCTCCCAAAAAAAGAGCGCACTTCCCATATTTACCAAAACGCCATTACTCCGTTCTATCTCCTAAAAAGCGATCGCTCTCCAGCATCAAAATGATCTAGTCATAATGACTCCACATTCGATAAATTTTGAGCAATTTCTCCGATTCAAAGACTTCATAAACTAGCCGATGCTGTTTATTGATACGACGACTAATTAACCCTTTCATGTCCCCTTTTAATAACTCATAATCTGGTGGGTATTGAAACGGGTCTTCTTCAATTATTTTGATAAGTTCAAGAACCTTGGGTTTCAGTCCACTAGAAGCAATCTTTTTTGCATCTTTTTGAGATTGGGTCATAAAGATTATTTTATACATTACCAATCTAACTGATCTAAGCTTAAGCTCTGTTCAATAGATTCATCACGGGCTGCCTGAATAGTTTGAATCATTCCTTCGATTCCCCTTAGATATTCGTCATCACTGACATAATCTGATTGTTCCAGAATTTTAATTTCGTCTCTAGAGAAGCGATCAAGTAACCATAGAAATTTTTCACTAATGCTATCGTCAATTTGCAAGGTAATTGTTCGCATAAATTAACTCCTAAGTAGGTAGGCGTTAAAAGTTGTCAGATGCCCCCCTTATTAAGGGGGGATTAAGGGGGGATACACCCGCCTATCGGCACCCCCCTGATCAAGGGGGGCAGGGGGGGATCGAACCTAAAATCCATTTTTAATTTAATTATAACCAGCTACTTAAGCTTTCTGTATAAATCGCTTTCACATTGAAATCTACACTTTGTGCATTCTATCATTATTTTATTTTCCACGTTATCCAACAAGCGATCGCCTTTCCACACCCCTACAAGCGCTCGCTAGGAAAACCGATAATACGTCCATCACTGAGTTCAACATATATCATGCCTTCTTCTTCGCGTTTACTGAGTAATTGTAGGGCTTCGGCAATAACTTCGTCTGGATTGGCATAACACCCTGTATCTAGTTTGGCTTCGATCAGCTTTTGGTGTTCGGGTTTTAAGGTTAATTTCAGGGCTGTTAAGGCTTGGCTTTTTTTCATTATAGGTTTGTCGCTGTGGGATCATCCCAAGTTTGCTCAGGCGAGATGCTCTACTCATTTTTACTGTGGGGGAAGCTCTCTAGCCTGTCCAGATGACAAAAGTGGAACACTCCCATCTCGGTTTTTGTGGTCTTGGGTATGAAGCAAAAATTTGGGGGTCGGAGTGTGGGCAGATTGTCAGGATATTTTGACAAAGCTTGGGCTTAAGTTGGTAAAGTTGGGGATTTTTCCCAAGTTAAGGATTTTTGCGAGAGGCTGGAGGGGCTGTAAGTTAGGCGGGGTAAGGGTTGGGAGAATTTTATCGACTTTTTCCTTAAGTTGGTAAACTTTGGTTGTGTGAGATGTTGGGAACAACTATCATCGGCTTAAATTACTAAATTCGATTTCTTGTTTTCACTACTTATCCAGTACCAGCAATAATTTACTGCGTAGATCACTTGAAAAGTAGAATTATCGGTCTTTTTCGACAAATCCCATTGAGTATTAGGAGTCAAATATGACTGGATCTCCACCCCTAAAAATACGCTATTCTATTGGTTATTTACACGACCAATATGATTGCGGTAATAAAAAACCGCTTGAAGACCTAATTCGGGCATGGAAAGGGATTCAGGAACTTCCCATCACAGATAAGCGTTCATTTTTCGTGATTGGGGGTGATCACGGAGAACCTTTTCAATATCGAAAACAGGTTGACGAGCTTTCCCAAGTGGATCAATATGTCTATTGGGGGGGATATTGTAATCCTGGTAATGTGTTGTTCCCCACATGGCACAGGGTATATGTACTCAAATTAGAGGAAGCCCTACAAAGTATCGTACCTGATGTGACAATGCCCTATTGGGACGAAACCGATGAATACAGCATCAAACATGGGATTCCTGCGATTTTGACTCAAGCCCAATTTGAACTTGACGGAGAAATAATCGATAATCCGTTGAAATCATTCATATTACCAGAAGGCTTGTCGGATTCTATCCCCAGTGACGATAGAGCTTATGAAAAACCCAAAGGCTATGAAACCGTGCGTTATCCCTTATCGGGTTTAGTCGGCACACCAGAGGCCAGGGCGGCTACCGAGTCCCATAATGCTCAGTATCCCCATCCTAGCCAAAATACTGATCCCGGAATTGCACCGGGTACTCCTCTCAATTTAGATACTCCAGATTTGGTTTATTTATAAGACAAATTCTTGAGGGTTTTGCTGTTGTTTTTGTTTGTGTAACCAATAGGTAGTGAGAAAAAAATGAAGAGTTTGTTTGCTATTTTGTTGTCATTTTTGTTGTTGTTGTATCCTGCGAATTATGCCTATGCAGCCGATGCAACCGATTCGATAGAAAATCCCTGTCCTTATGATGCGATTAACAGTGCAGTTCCTTCATACGAAAAGTATGCTGAAGAGGATTTCAAAAATCCAGAGGAAATTACTTCTAACAATGGTGTATTAACAACCACCTTAACGGTTAAATATGGGGATAATAATATCGCTGGTTGTCCAGTGCATTTGCGCTCTTATAATGGTAAGTTAGTCGGTCCTACATTAAGGGTTAAACCGGGAGATACAATTCACATAAATTTGATTAATGATTTGCCGCCTCAAGATCATCCTGACAATCACCAGACGAATCAACAAACCGATGGGGGTTGTTCTTATGAGATGGAGACTGAAACTAATAACGAACCTCATAATTTTAATGTTACTAATTTTCATACCCATGGCCTTCATGTTAGCCCTAGTGGCTGTAGTGATAACGTCTTAAGGGTGATGAAACCAAGAGCAAAAGCGGGAGAGCCAGCAAAAGAATATACGATTGAAGTTAAAGTTCCGGACGATCATCCAACAGGAACTTACTGGTATCATGCTCATCTTCATGGTTCAACTGCATTACAGGTTTCTAGTGGCATGGCTGGGGCCTTAATTGTGGAAGATAAAGAAGAAGATAAAATTCCAGAAATTAAGGCTGCAGAGGAGAAAATTTTTGTTGTGCAGCAAATTGTCTATGACCAAAAAGGGGAAATTGAAGACTATAAACTATTCGTTCCTACAGGTTGGGGGCACTCAAAACGACATGTTACCATTAATGGCCAAATTGTACCGAAGATTAAAATGCGACCCGGAGAAGTGCAACGTTGGCGTTTTATCCATGCAGGAATTCGGGAAAGTATTCAACTAGAATTACGGAATGATCGGGTTCAAATCCCCCTCCATGAAATTGCTGTTGATGGTATTGCTTTAGGTAAGTTAGATTCATGGAAAGATAGCCCAGTTGAGCTTGAACCAGGTTATCGTAGTGATGTTCTGATTAAAGCTGAAATGCTTCCAAAGAATCAAACAGAAGAGACGTATTTGTTGTCTGATAAAGCTACAACATCCAAAAAGTCTTTATTAGGAGTAGCTGAAACGGGCAGTATCCTTGCTAAAGTAATTGTTAAGGGTGAACCTATGGATATGAAGTTACCCAGTGATGATCAATTAGCTACATTTAAAGCTAAAAATGCCCCTAAGGATATTCAACCTAATGAAATAACCGGTGGACGTCAGGAGGTTATCTTCAGTATTATTAAGGACAAAAACGACGAAAAGAAGAACCTATATATGGTTGATGACGCTCCTTTTGATCCTAAAAATGTCAGAAATCTTACCTTGGGTAAGGTGGAATCATGGGAGCTAAAGACTGCTTCTGATTCACTTGGTCCTACTCATCCTTTTCATATTCATGTGAATCCTTTTCAGGTTGATCGCAAAGCTCCCAATGGAAACAAAGAGCGAATTTGGCGAGATACATTATTAATTGAGAAAGACGAACCGCAAACTGTCTACAGTCGCTATACTCGTTTTACTGGGAAATTTGTTCTGCACTGTCATATTTTGGATCATGAAGATCAGGGAATGATGGAAGTTGTTCAAATTGTGGATCCTCAAAAAGATCAAAATTCGGAACCTAAAGATGAAAATTTGGATCCTGAAGATAAGGGAATGATGGAAGCTGTTCAAATCAGTCATAATCCCATTTAAACATCACCCATGCCGCACAGGATTGTTCGGTATGGAAGTAATGCACGAGCGCAATGCTCACAACTTCCCCTTAGACTTGGCTAGTGGCGAACAGGCTCCTGTGGCTCTGACTGCTCCTGCTATTAATGGTTAATTCCTAGTCTGAATGAAAAGGCACTCCCACGAGGGGGTGCTTTTTTGTTGAGAAGGGAAGGATAACCAGTGGCTATAGCGTTTTCAAATGAGACATGAAAAAGCATTGTAATTGTGGAGATTAGGAAAAGTAAATAGGGTTTGCGGCAAAAAGTTTTTCGTGGGGGCAGGGTGTGGGGTTTTACCGATTTTCAGGTGGTCAACTACCTAATTTTCAGGGAAAAAGTCCAGGGATTTTCCCCCCGATCACTCCAAGTGCTGGCACTTTTTGAGGGGAAAAAAGTCTAAAAGTCTTACCCAACAAGGTTTTTAGATTTATTCAGCAAAC
>NZ_JADBUP010000100.1:0-31628 GCF_020245605.1 Microcystis sp. M061S2
ATTTTGCTAATAAACATAGCAAAATTATAGATGATTTCCTGACCTAAGATCACATTTTATTCTTTTTTCCACTTCAATCTAAGAATTGAGAAAAAAGCAAAACCTTATATTATACCATAAAAAAATTATGCAAGAGGTCTATTAAACTCCTTACCCCCTTGCTTAAAAGAAATCTGACGCTGAGGGCGATCAAACCGAGTTAACGTCACCCCCTTATAATCTCTGCCATTTTGTAACGTAATATTTGCTAATCGTGGTAAAGCCGCTTCGAGGGTGGGTGCTTGAGCGATACTAGAAACAGTCAAAAATCCCAAAAAAACTAAAGCTATACCAGATATAATTTCTAAACGTCTGACCATAACTCGCCCTACAATGATCATCTATAATAACTTTAATTTTAGCGTTCTTTTTTAGCGTTAGTAGCCCCCTGTGACGACTCCTTCTCCCCCGACGATTCTCCTCAATCTTGCCAGTGCCGCCGGTCTCATTGGTGCGGGATTGTACTATACAGGTTGGGTCTATCGTTGGGCATACTTTGCCTATTACCAACTCGGTATCACCAGCCTCGATTTTCCGGTTGAATCCTTCTTATTACTCCCTCTTCAAGTCTTCTTTGGTACGCCTCAAAGTATTGCTAACACCCTGATTATTGCCCTTCTGATTCCTATACTTTTTCAGCTTTCCACCCTTTGTCTTGCTTTCCTTCACTGGCAATATCAACAGTGGCTCACTAGACTGAAAAATTGGCAACTGAAAAGACAAAACCAACGCAATCGCCGAAAAATACCCTATGCTCCTCGTCCCCGCTTTCAGCGTCAGTTAACCCTTCCTCTCGCTTCGGAACTGATTCTCCTGAGTTGGATTCTCTTACTCATCTTCCATCTTGCCCGGGATCAAGGTTTAAAGGATGCCCGTCGAGATGCGGTGAATCCCACTTCTACTCTCCCCGTTGTCACCCTGATTAGTGCCAAGGAACTGCTCATTTTAGGCAAAGAAGCAGGGGATCTTGACCCCAATCAGCCCCTTTTTGAAGCCCTAACGCCCGAAGATCAGCAGAGTCTCATTGGCGATCCTAATTTAGCCCGCATTATTCAACAGCGCAACCTAACCGATACGGAGCAAGATCGCGTCTGGCGATTATTACTGGAAAGAGGGGGATGGCTGTACCTTTTTCGTGCTTTACCCCAAGATGCCCCCAAAACTGAACATCCCGTACTGCTAGGTGTCGCTAAATCTAGCGTCGGTCGGCAGTTGCTTATTTTAAGCCCTGAACCCGTTAAATCCACTGAATAGTAGAGAACAGTCTCAAGTTATCTACTGGTGGCAATTTCCACTTCGGGTAAGATTTCTAAAGATAAACGAGTTCTGACAGTGCCGGAAAGACGTTTAAGCAGTTGTGGGCGTAAATCGCGCAGAATATAGATTAATTCGTCTCCGGTGCGCCATTCTTCCCTTTCTGTTACTACCTGTAGGGAATTATCGCGACGCAATAGTAGGGGCAGCAGTTCGCCATTTTCAATTAATTTAGTTAATCTGGTTTGTTGTTCGCTCAAATCATTGCCTTTAAAGATAGTTTTACCCAATTTAATCTGATTATCGTCTAAATACTGATTCCATTCCTTGACCGAAAAACTGGGGAGAAAAACCTGATTAACCTTATTTTTATCTGGGTTGGGGGTTCCCGCAAAGGCAGCCAACACCCGGGGAGGATGAAACTCCTCGCCGGCTCTCTGGGCTAAAACCAGATTAACCTCGCTATTATTAGTCAAAACCAGAAAAGTTCCCATGGATTCGATTCCCGCTTGTTGCAGTATTTTTGTATCAAGTGCGCTACTCTGCAGCACCGTCAAACCGTCGGCTGCCGCTTGCTGACAGGCCCCGGCATCCGTATCGATTAAAACCACGTTTTCCCCTTGTTCTTGGAATAAACAACCGATTAAGCGACCTAGGGGATTACAACCGACGATTACTGCCCCTGTTGCCGCATAAGAAGTGATTTTTAGCCCTTTTGCCACCCACCGCGCCGTTAATCCCTGAATAAAAACGGTCATTAAAATTGTTAAAAAGACTAAAGCTTTGATCGCTTCACCGCCATTAATACCGGCACGGGTGAGTAAAATGGCAAATAAAGAAGCTACGGAAGCGGAAACGATTCCCCTAGGGGCAACCCAAGCGATAAATAACTTATGTCGCCAATTTAGATCACTTTTTAGGGTACACAGAGCCACACTCAGGGGACGCACCACCAGCATCAAGACTAACACCGTTAGGACGCTGCCCCAACCCAAAGCGATGACACTGGCGATCGAAAGATCCGCCGCTAGTAAAATAAACAGTACCGACACGCAAAGAGTCGTTAATTGACCCTTAAAACGCCTTAATAACCGCTCATCGGGAACTGCCGCCGCTTTTAGGACGATTCCCGCCATTACCACCGCCATTAACCCCGATTCACTGCGACTAAATTGCGATAAACCAAATAATCCCCAGACTCCCGCTAAAACCACGAGATTCTTTAACTCAAAAGTGAGAAAATTGCAAGTTTTTATAATAAAACTTAACAATCCGCCTCCAGCAATGCCGATCGCCGCCCCGATGCCTAAACGCAGGGTTAAACCGGTGATAATTTCCATGGGGCGGGAATGACTATCAATAATCGTATTTAGCACCACTACGGCTAAAATTGCGCCCACAGGGTCGATTAATACCCCTTCCCCTTCCAAAAGTGTCGCCACCCGTCGATCTACAGCGACTTGCTTTAGCAAAGGCCCGATCACCGTCGGACCAGTTACCACCACTAAAGAAGCGTAAAGAAAAGCGATCGGCCAGGGAAATTCCCCCAACCAGTGGGCCGCCATACCGCCACCGATGAGAGTGATGGAAGTACCGAGGGTGACAAGATTGCGTAAACTGCCAGAAACTCGCCCTAATTCCCGTCCGCTTAGGCTTAAACCGCCTTCAAATAGGATAATCGCCACAGAGAGAGCAACAAGGACTTCTAAGCCAATTCCCAGACTTTGGGGCTGTAGAATTTCCCAACCATCGGACCCCAAAGCAATCCCAAAAATAAGCAGGAAAACAATACTGGGAACTTTCAGGTATTCGGCAATGACTTGGGCTGTAATCCCCGCCACCACAGTGATGACAATTTGCAGAGTAAGGGCGAAAGATGGATCCATGTTTAGCGATCGGTTATCGGCTATCGAGGCGGGGTTATGGTTGGGGTTTAATCATTCTAATTATAGTTTTGATTCCCGCTCTGGCCCGGTCGGGAGGAAATAAGCATAACAAGCTCCAGAAAACGGGTTTCTCAAAGAAACCCGTTTTCTAATGTAATCGCGTAGTGCTATATCATAGACTTATCAAACTTGACAAGTCTTGTTTATGCTTTCAATAGAATACCTAACTGACCAAAACGGACAACCCAAAGCCGTTGTTATTCCGATTGAACTATGGAGACAAGTATTTCCCCAAGAAGATATGTCTTGTGAAGAGTTCACCGAAGCAATAGAAGACTACTGCCTTAACCAAGCAATGGATGAGGCACAGCAGAGTCCACTATTAGATATCGAAGAGGCACTGGCTTATTTGGAGGAATAGATTTACCTTGAAGGTTCAATATCGAAAAAGATTTCTCAAAGATTTGAAGGCATTGAAAAACCAGCCTGTTTATGAGCAAATTTTACAGCTTGCTTTTAGAGATTTACCCAATGCCAAATCATTGCAGGATATTGGTAATGTCAAGCCAATGAAGGGAGCTACCAATCGCTACCGAATACGGCTTGGTGAATATCGATTAGGAATAGCCGTTGTTGATAATAACATTGAGGTAATGCGGCTCCTACACCGACGTGAATTTTATCGCTACTTTCCCTAAATATTCATTAATTTAACTAAAAGTGAGCCATTATGAGTATAGATTCAGCCCTTAAGAATATAGTTGAGAATATGCCCGATGCTCTCAAAACTGAACTTTTACATTATGCCGAATATTTGCTCACTAAGTCTGACCAAACAGAAGAAAATAAACAAGCAGCAAAAGAATCTGTAACTGTTAAAAGAACTTTAGCTGGTTCAATAAAAGGAACTTTCGTTTTACCTTTAGCTAATGACTTTGATGCTCCCTTAGAAGACTTTGAGGACTATAGGTAATGAGGAGTGCTTTAATAGATACTCATGTCTTTATCTGGTTAGCTGAGGATTACCCGATTTTGCCTGTTTCGCTGCGAGATAGTCTTGAAAATACCGATAATGTTTTTGTAAGTATTGCTAGTTTTTGGGAAATATCGATCAAGGTAAAAATTGGTAAACTCTCTCTCTGTTCTGAAATAACTATAACTCAAAAAGATTGGGATTGAATGGCCGTGATTACCACCGTATTGATAATATCGGGAACGGTACAACCGCGACTGAGATCATTGACGGGTTTTTTTAATCCCTGTAGGATTGGACCAATCGCTAAAGCTTTCGTTTCCCGCTGCACGGCTTTATAAGTATTATTACCTGTATTCAGGTCAGGAAAAATAAACACCGTCGCTTGGCCCGCTACCTCTGACCCCGGCATTTTTTGGGCGGCTACTTCCTTATCCACGGCCGCATCGTACTGAATCGGGCCTTCTAGCTTCAAATCGGGGCGTTTTTCCCTAGCGATTTTGGTCGCTTGTCGTACTTTTTCCACGTCTTCTCCCTGGCCTGATTGACCCGAAGAATAGGAAAGCAGGGCGATTCGGGGTTCGATTCCGAATTTTTGGGCGGTTTCGGCAGAAGATAGGGCAATTTCGGCTAATTCCTCGGCGCTGGGGTCGGGATTGACTGCACAATCCCCATAGACCAAGACTCGATCCTCTAGACACATAAAAAAGACCGAGGAGACGATCGCACAATCGGGCTTAGTTTTGATAATCTGGAGTGCAGGCCGAATCGTGTGTTGAGTGGTATGCACCGCCCCCGATACCATACCATCGGCATCGCCTTGATACACCATTAAAGTGCCAAAATAGGAGACATCCTGTGCATAATCCCGGGCCATATCGAGATTCATTCCCTTGGCTTTTCTCGCTTCGTAGAGGGTCTGCACATAGCTTTCAAAATGGGGACTAGCCACGGGGTCAATAATTTGCAGGCGATCAAGATCGAGAGTGATACCATGTTTTTTAATCACCATTGCAATCTCGTCCGGTTGTCCCAAGAGGGTTAAATCGACGATATCCTGTTCGATTAAAACTGTGGCCGCCTGGAGGATGCGCGGTTCGGTTCCTTCGGCCAAAACGATGTGACGTTTTTGCGCTTTGGCCTGTTGTACGAGATTATAGGTGAACATCTTCGGGGTAATCCCCTGGGTCCGCAAAGTGCGAATTTGCGCTTCTAGGCGATCGAGATTGATGTTACTGTGAAAAAGCTGCAGACTGAGGTTAATTTTATCGTAGTCCGTTGAGGTCAGGGTGGTTCGCACATCGTGGATGCGTTCGGCCGTGGTATAGGTATCGGTGGTGACGGAGAGAATCGGTAAGGGATCGGGCAAACCGTCAATTAAACGGGCGATCGAAGGATTGAGGTTATGACCTGCTGTTAAGACTATACCAGCTAATTGGGGATAATTGGCCGATTGGTGGGCCTGTAACATCCCGATAATCACATCGCCGCGATCCCAAGGGGTGATAATTAAGCTATCTTCTTTTAGCCGCTCTAGGGCATTTTGCATCTGCATGGCCACCACCAGAAAGTTACTAGCTAAACTGTCTAATCTCTGCTGTCCGTAGAGAACTTTTGCCTGCAATTGTTGGGCGATTTCTGCTACTCGCGGGCTGCTAAGTTTGGCATTATGGGGAATTACTCCTAGGGCATATTCTTGGGGGGGAAAAATTTTAGTCAGGGTTTTCCGTAATTCCTCTATTTTTTCCTCTTCAGCTTGATTGATAATAATCCCAATCACCGTACAACCTTTATCTTGGTAGGTGTCGCAGGAAATCAGGATCGGACTAAGGGCATCTTCGATACTGCGCTGGTAGGCATTACCTAATATTAAGATGGGATGGCCGAGATTTTTGGCGATTTCTGTATTTAGTTCAAATTCAAAGGCGGAATTTTCTTGCAGATAATCGGAACCTTCACAGAGGATAAAATCATATTTATTTTCTAAGTTTTTAAACTTTTTGATAATTCTTTCAATGATTTCATCAAATTTTTGTTGTACCAATAAATCCTTAACTTCTTCGTAACATAAACCGAAGGCTTCTTCGTAGGTTTGTTCTAATTTAAAATAATTGAGGATTAAGTCAATGTCTTCGTCCCGATGACCTTGGGAACAGTCGAGAACAATTGGCTGGAAAAAAGCAACTTTATTAGTTTTGCGGAGAATTAAGTCAATAATTCCTAAAGCTACTAACGCTTTACCGCTTCCCGTTGCCGTCGTGCTGATATATAAAGAGTTAGTCATGGGTAGAGCAGAATAATAACAAGAGTGGGATTTAATTGGGCTACCCCAACCTTGAGGTGAGCGATTGATCCCCCCTTAATCCCCCCTTGATCCCCCCTTAATAAGGTGGTTTTGATCCCCCCTTAATCCCCCCTTAATAAGGGGGGCAGCGATCAAGTTGTCTATAAGGGCGTGAATTGTTGGCAAATTTTCAGTAAACTATCTTTATTTGTTGGCTAATCCAGCGATTTTTATCACACAGCGATCGCTGTTTAAATATCTACTAGGGAGTGATGGACTATACCTTGTAATCTAGCAGTTATTTTGTCCGATTGCTGTTCACTGGTAACATTTTTTCCATGAACTTGATTTAATTTCCTCAGACTAAAATAAAGACTCCATCCAATCCTATCACTGGCTGTTCAGCTAGGGCTTGATTTTTCACAAAGATTTAAGTAGGTAGGCGTTAAAAGTTGTCAGACACCCCCCTTATCAAGGGGGGCAGGGGGGATCCCCCCGCCTATCGGCACCCCCCTTATCAAGGGGGGATCAAGGGGGGATTAAAGGCAAAATCCATTTTTAATTTAATTATAACCAGCTACTTAAGCTTATCTCCCTCGGATTGCCATTAAATCTTAACTGGAAGCAATTACCCCAGATTGTTGAAACCATTGGCTAATTCCGGCGGCTAAAACTTGCGCTAATTGTTTTTGTGCCTGAGTATCGGTAATCCATTCAAATTCTTGAGGATTACTCATAAATCCTAACTCTAATAACAAAGAAGGACTACTATAGGGACGAGTTAAAGCTAAATTATTCCAAAATACCCCATAGGAAGGACGGTTAAGATTTTTGGTTAAATAATCGTGGAGAAAAACCGATAGATCCGCTGCCTGGGGATGATACCAAAATATGCCGATTCCTTGAGTATTTAAGGCATCTCCATCATCAGGCAAAGCATTATAGTGAACCGATAGTGCTAGGGTTGGTTGTAGATTATTAATCATCTCTACCCGTGCCATTAGGGATAGTTCGATGTCCGTTTCTCTGGTTAAATAAACTGTTGCCCCCAATTTTTCTAACTCCCGTTTAATTAATTTAGACATAAGCAAATTAATCTCTTTTTCCGTGTAACCCGTTGGACCGACAGCACCAGTTTCTTTCCCTCCATGTCCAGGATCTAATAAAATAACTTTGCCCTGTAAATTATCACTTTTTTCTGGGGGATGACGCAGGGTTAAGATTAAATTTGTCCCCTGGTAACGAAGACTATAACCCCACTGTTGTTTTTGGTTCAGATTAAAAGTGTATTCTATCGTAGTCGGGTTGATTTGTCGCCAATCTAAACGTCTAACTAAAGGATTATCCACCAGAAAAATTGTATCGGTTTGGGCAATGGTATTATAAAGGGTCAAAATAAATTTATCATCCTCTTGTCTCACGGCGATGGGTACAGGATGGGAGAGGGGAAAAATAATTTCCGTTGCTTGATTGATACTGCGAGAAGAGAGACCGCGAATATTAGCATTATCTAGGACCTCATTGACTATTAAACGGGTTTCTCGCTCTAAAATCCAACCACCATAATCTAACCGTAACCAATCCCCTTCTTTCCCGGTGACTCTCGCTTTCGTACCTTGGGGTAAAGGAGTTAAACGGGAATAATTACTACCCGGTCCCGTGCGTGCTACCCCTTGGTCCGCTATAATTTCAATCACTGGTAAATTTTGATCGCTAATAATGTTAATTTCTCCTTGACCTTGTTGGCTAATCGAGCGATTATTTAATTGTGCTGTAAAAATAGGTTTTCCTAAGTTAGCCTCTTGCTTAAACTGCTGACAACCTCGATAGTAACCAGTTTTATCCTCGGAATTCGCTTGATTAAGATTAGTTAAAACTGCGGCATTACTAGGCAGTTTTGTAGTTTGAGTTTGGGGTAAAAGAGGTAAGATTTTATCTCCTAACTGCACAGAAACCTGAGCTTGGGGAGTGGCAATCGCACTAAAACAAATCCATTCCCCCACTAACCTCGTCCTATGGACAGAAGGACTGAGAGAGTTATCAGCAAAAGCTAATTCTTGGGGAATAATTGCTTGAGTATCTAGACGAATTATTTGACGATTAATAGTTTGGTTTTGATAGCGAATAGTGAAATTATTTTCGCCAACTTGTAGGGGAAAACTAGGGGCAAAATATCCTTTAGCACTGCGTTGAATCGGTTGATTATTGAGCAAAACTTGACCCGATGGAGGAGCAGAACCAATAAAAAAGATTCTCGATGCCGTGGTTTGATGATTATCGGGAGGATAAACAATCATTAATGAGGCAGATTTAGCGCTGATGCTGTCACAAAAACCAATTAATAGCACTAAAACTAAACCGATTAAGATATTTTGCCCAAAAGTTCTCACCTTTAACCAGAATAGCCCCATATTATCCCCCTCTTAGCTGACAAATATTATCCTAGGACAAATTCTAGAGGTTTGTTGTTCGTCTTCTCAGTTGTACTGCATTTAAACTGAGCAGGAAATTCAGTACAAATGCTCTGACTTCTTCTCCCCTCTCCCTGTTTTTGACCCTCATCCCTTATGATCAATATAGATTAACTTTTGTAAAGGAATCGGAGTTATGGCTTTAACCGTTGGAACAATCGCACCGAACTTTACCACCACCGACGATACTGGAAAAACCGTTTCCCTGTCGGATTTTCAAGGTAAAGTCGTAGTTTTATACTTCTATCCCAAAGATGACACCCCCGGCTGCACCAAGCAAGCGCAAAGCTTCCGGGATAACTACGAACAATACCAAGACAAGGAAATAGTAGTCTTCGGGGTGAGCAGGGATGACCAGGGTTCCCATGCACAATTTAAAGAAAAATACGGTTTACCCTTCCAATTGCTCGTAGATACCGATGGTGCTATCACCAAAGCTTATGATGTCGATGGTGGTGGCTATTCTAAGCGCGTCACCTATATCATCGATGCAGAAGGCAAAATTAGCCATGTGGATGAGAAAGTGAATACCGCTAGTCACGCATCGGATATTCTCTGCGTCGTCGGTTAATTTTTCCTAAAATCTTTTCTGGGTGTGTTAGGGCAGCCTAATACACCCGGTATCTATTTTTTAGTTCACTGATAATCAGTTTTTAATAACCAGATTTAGTCTGATCACCCTGATAAACTTAAACTAACGAAATAGGGCTTGCTGAATAAATGTGAAATGTAGGCGAGGCAAGGGTTTTGGGCTTTTCTTGCGAAACAGGTGCAAGGTTTTGAGTCCTGTAGGGGCGAAGCATTCGGGCGATAACCTATCGCTGAAACCGTAGATTTCCTATCCGAATGCTTCGCCCCTAATTTTTGCCGCAAGCCCTATTTAAGGCCTGCTGATGATCAACTGAATATCAAAAATCGGACTAAAATAATACTATTATCAAATATCTTGGTGGGATTAATCGGCAATCATGGTTAAGTTTAGCAAGTACCTAAAGAGGGTTGGGATTGTTGCTGGAGTGGCTTTTTTGTTGTTGGTTACTCACCGAGCGGCTCCCCGAAAGGCAGTGGAAAATGAGCAGATGAAGGGGGTTTGGTTAACCAATATTGGCACGATATTGTTACATCACACTACGTCCTTAGATGAGGTGTTAAATCATCTTTCGCGATCGGGTTATGACCGGGTGTATTTTAGTGTTTATGGGTTGAGGGGAACGCTTTATCCGACTTCCCAACGTCCGACGAATTGGTTGTTTGTGCCGCCGTTGAGCAATCCCTGGAGGGCAGCGGTTAAGGAGTCTTTACGGCAGGGTTTGAAACCATTTGCTTGGTTTGAGTATGGTTTGATGTTATCCCCTAATGATCCCATTGCCAAAAAGCATCCGGATTGGCTATTAAAAACGCCCGCAGGGAAGACGGTGGTGGAAACCAATGTCTGGTTAGATCCGGCGAATCCGCAGGTGCAAGCCTATCTTTTGGGCAATATGGAAGATATTTTAAAAGAAAAAGATTTGGCGGGGATTCAGTTAGATGATCATTGGGCAGTTCCGCGTGTTTTTGGTAATAAAAGTCAAGCTTTAACGAATTTAACCCGCAAGTTGCACGATCATGTCAAGGCGATTAATCCCAAGTTGGTGGTCAGTCTTTCGCCTAATCCTCACTCTTTTGCGGTGAATAAATATAATCAAAATTGGTTGGCTTGGGTGCGTCAAGGGATTGTGGATGAGGTGGTCCTACAGATCTATCGGAAAACTCCCAATCAGGTGGCGGCAAGTCTTTCGGGATCGGGACTGGCGACAGCTTCCAGGTATGTGCCGGTGGGGGTGGGTTTATATGCGGGTTGGAATCCTGATTTTTCCTTAAAGGGTTTACAAGCTCAGGTGAGGACGGTGGAGCGTCAGGGTTATGGCTATTCGTTATTTTGTTGGGAATTTGTGGTCATGCGTCATCTTTTTAATCATATTCCTCGGTTTTAAGTGAAAAGGCTAGTATAATTAAGGGTGTTCTAAGTAAGTGGTTCTAATTACATAGAAGATAGATTTTGCCTTCGATCTCCCCCTGCTTTCTAGGGTTGATTCATGAATCAACCCTACCCTTAATACTGGGGCTGATTCATTCTCCGAATCTAATTCTTTTTTTTGCTACTCTTAATGGCTTATGAGGTAAGCTAGGGAGTAGGGGAGTACAGGTTTTTGCTCTCATAGTAGATTGATTCATGAATCAATCTACCGTTAGAGGAGCCTCATACACCCAATGTTTATTTTCCAATTCACTGATACACTCGACCGCGCCAACTTTGGGGACGGGTAAAAGCAGAGATAAAAATGCGGATAACTGCCAGCGGATCCGCTAGGGGAGATAGCCAAAATAATCCTGAAGATAGATTGACTTTTTCGCCCCGATAGTAGCTAGGAGAGACAGCCAATAAAAGGGCAAAACGAATCAATAACAGCAGCAGGTTTAAAGTCAAGACAATTTTTAAACTCAGGAAATCGTAGCCAAAAATCAAAGCTGTGAGCAGTAAAGGGGTGATAATTATCGGTAATCCCTGAGTAAGAGCTAATAAAGCTAAATCGCCCCATAATTGCCCCTGATAGGAGGCATCTTTGAGGTCAAGGGATCTGCCCCATTCGCGCCAAGTTTCCTTAAGTCCTTCGTACATCCGCACGCGAATTAACTTCGCCCCATCGAGAAATCCCACCCGATAGCCTTTCGTCGCCGCTAGACGGGCCAGGGTGACATCATCGCAAAAAGAACCTTTTGCCCCGCTATAACCGTCTAAAGCCGCTAAAACTGACCGCCGGCAGAGAAAACATTGACCATTGGCCATGACTCGTTCGGGATCTTGCCCGCGCACTCCGGCCGCATCAAAGCGATAGAGCAAAGTCATCAATAAAGCTGGCTGTAACCACCATTCTCCCGGATAGGAGAGGATAAATTGCGGCGACAGGGAAACTAAATCATAACCTTCTGCGATCGCAGCTTTGACCAAACTGGCGACTAAATTTGCTTGGGGTTGGGTATCGGCATCAATGCCCAAAATCCAGTCACTTTTAGGAGAACTAAACAAAAAACCATTGTGTAACGCCCAGGGACGACCTACCCAATCGGGAGGCAAAGGATAATCGGTTTTCAAGCGAAAGCGGGGGTCTTTTGCCGCTATCTCTTTGACTTTTTCCCGCGTACCATCTTGGGAATTGCTATCGACAATCAGAATTTCTCGCACTTCGTAACTCTGTTGACTCAATCCCCGTAAACAACCGTCAATCCTGGCCACTTCGTTTAACGTCGGCACAATCACGCTTACTGTCCCTAACATCTCCGGGGTGGGAGGTTGGGGAGTCAGGGGAGGACGACGACGCGCCCCTTTTAGCAGACGGGAAAGAAGGATAAAAAAGGCAACAGCCTGAGACAGCAGTAGCCCCAGGCAGAATGCACCGAGAATTATCTCAGTTAACAACTTATTTGGCTCCTCTCACCGAAACAACGGGGATTTTTAGGGTTGTTACTTCGCTGGTTGCCACTGTTTGCCCGGAAGCAACAGCCTTGGCGCGATTATAGAGGAGTATTAAAGGCAGAATACCGGTGAGTAATCCTAAGAAAATCGGCGGATAAATACCAGCACCGATACTCATGACCGTAGCAAAGCCAAAATTACCCAAATACATCACAAAAGGCAGGGTTAAATCTTGACTTGGCAGTTTCACCGGTTGCACTTGCCAAATTAAAGTGGCTACCGTCATAAAAACACAACCCGTGCCAAACCAACCAGCAAAATTTTCATAGGGCATCCCAAAGAAGGCCCCCGGTTGTTCCCAAATCCAGAAGGGGATGGTACTTTGACTCATGGCCGGATCTAGGACAAAATCCCAGGAAGTTAATAATACCGCCCCGATAGCGATCGATCCTAGATTTTGTAGCCACTGGGGTATAGCAAGAGTGGATAAACCAACACGAGCGATGATATAGGCACTAAAACCGAGATAAAACCAAGATAGGGGGATGGTAAAGGGTACTAAACCCGCAATTTTGTAACCTAGGCCCGAAAGATAACGATAATGACCGAAAGGAAAGCCGGTACTGGTTCCTAATAGTTCGCTACAAAGGGATAAACTGATAGCGGGAACCATGAATCCTAACCAGTGCCACACTCCTAGAGTCCGATAGGCATAAACAGCCACCGCTGCCATTCCTAACACCATATACACCACACCCCCCCCAGCCATTGACCAAGCAAAGGCGGTTTTGCCAAAATCCGGTAAATTGGCCACAAATTCGGGATGAGGCAAGACTAGCAACAATCCGGCTAGTCCAAAAGCCATCGATACAATATGACCGATGAGCAGAGCTTTTTCGATCGCAATTAGTCGTCTCATTAAATCTCTAGCACTGCGAAAGGATAATCATTTTCAAGTTTACAAATCTTTATTAAAGAATTATTACGCAGATCGGTCACTTTCGGCAAAAAAGTTTTACAGGTGTTAGGGGTTTCAGTGTAGCATCGGTTTAGGAGTCAGTAGGCAGCAGTCAGTGATCATAATAATCAATTAAATTGTCTATTTAGAGATTTTATGCGACTTTATACTTAGTTTTTTCATTTTTTTCAACCCCCAAAAATTAATTATGCAAGGGGCAAGGACTAAAAATGCCTGAAAATATATATTAACAATCATGCTTTTAGCCCGAAAAAAAGGTTCTTCGGTTTGTGTTATGCAATGGACGGGGGCTATAAGGGATGAAACCCTTATATAGAAAGACATGGCTGCGATTTTTGCCAGTTGTTTTCGATCTAGAACGAGCTAATCAATTAAGTCTCTTGCCAGATAAGGATTTAGTCGATTTATGCCCCCTGCTCGAACCAGACCAAGTAACGAAGAACCAAAACTCTCTCCACCAGACTCACTATAATTCACACAGTAGCCTAGCTATGTCGGCAGAATCTAGACATCGGCGTTTACTTGCCAATCGATACCAACTGGTCGAGTTGATCGGTAGCGGTGCCATGGGACAAGTATATCGAGCAGAAGATAAACTATTAGGTGGCGTAACCGTCGCCGTGAAATTCCTCTCGCAAACTCTCCTCAACAAAAAAATGCGCGAGCGTTTCGAGCGAGAGGCAACTATTTCGGCACTTTTAGGCGAAAAAAGTATTCATATTGTTAAAGTTCGTGATTATGGTGTAGATGAAAAGGAAGTCCCCTTCTACGTCATGGAATTTTTGCAGGGGGAAAGCATAGGAGAAATCATCAAATATCACCCGCTGCCTCTCCCGCGCTTCTTTCATCTCACCCGTCAGATTTGTTTCGGCATCGAATGCGCCCATAAGGGTATTATCTTCCAAGGCGAGATGTGTCCGATTATTCACCGGGACATCAAACCTAGCAATATTATCGTGATTCAGGACTCAGGATTAGGGGAATTGGTGAAAATTCTCGATTTTGGCATCGCTAAACTCATCCAATCGGGAGAATCCCAAACCCAATCGTTTATGGGAACCTTAGCCTATTGTTCCCCAGAACAGATGGAAGGTAAAGAACTCGATCATCGTTCCGATATCTACAGTTT
The DNA here is from genome assembly GCF_020245605.1 of Microcystis sp. M061S2. Lineage (NCBI taxonomy): Bacteria > Bacillati > Cyanobacteriota > Cyanophyceae > Chroococcales > Microcystaceae > Microcystis > Microcystis sp. M061S2. The sequence continues at coordinate 14,470 of NZ_JADBUP010000100.1, forward strand.
CGGGATCGTGATGTACGAGATGATCACGGGAAAAACGCCCCTTTTTCCCGATAATTCCTCCTTTGGCGGTTGGTATGAGGTTCACCACTACTCTGAACCCCGTCCCTTTAATCCTAGCTTGCAATTACCGCCAGAATTAGAACAGTTAATCCTGCGCTGTTTAGCCAAAGCACCCAGCGATCGACCGCAAAGTGTTACAGATATACTACAACTTCTCGAACGACTCGAACCCCTAGTCAAAAATAATCAACCGAATAAATTGAATCATATCGGTGAAATAGTCAAAAAAATCGACGATTACACCAGCAAAACTAAAACCCTTGATGATTTAGATCGAACCAGTGTTGCTGCTGCTAATGGGAGGGATATCTGTCTCAAGTCCAGTTGGCCCGAGGATAAACCGCGCCAAAAAATTGTCTTCTCACGCTGTATCAAGGCTGCTGACGGCATTTTTGCCAGTTTATGGGTAATGTTGGCTCGAGAAGATATCCCCGTCCGGGTTGCTAGTGTCCGTTATAATCAATTTCTCTTTTTACCCACACCCCACCCGATGATTCTCTGGATTACTGTCCTCTATCATCGTCAACAGGGGCCGCGCTGGTTGCCCTGTTATTTGGACTTAAAAACCCCCCAGGGTCAAAAAATGACCAAAACCCTCGGCGAAACCGGTCAATACTGGATTTTATTTTTCTCCCTCGAAGGCGGCAATATCTGCAAAAATGTGATCACCGCCAATATTCCCGCCAATCAATGCCAAAATTTGCAGCAATGGCTGACCGATAGTCAATTTGCCCAGGTTGGCAGCCCACAAATTAGCAAGCGGATGTTAAAACAGAAACTCGAGCAACTTAAACCCAAAATTCTGGCCAAATTAGCCTCAGAATTACCCCCGCATCCCTAAAAAATTAGGGAGGCATTAACTAGGGTCTGCTGAAAAAGTTTTTCCTAGGGGCAGGGTGTAGGGTGTGGGGTGTGGGGTGTGGGGTTTTACCCATTTTCATCGGGTAAATTACCTAATTTTCAGGGAAAAAGTCCCTGAATTTTCCCCCCGACCACTCCCATATCTGGTACTTTTTGATTGACAAAAAGTCTAAAAGTCTTACCCAACAAGGTTTTTAGATTTATTCAGCTAACCCTATCTACTCACCCAGATTACAGGGGTCGATAGACACGGTAATCAATATTGGGGAAAATATTATCGATTTCCTCGACTTTTTGCAACCAACCAGCATCAATCTTCTCGGATTTCACATCTTCATAGATTTTATTTAACCGCAGCAGGTGGGAACGAGTGCGCCGGACAGCATAGGGAACCATTGTACCGGTTCGCATAATAAAGGCCCAGTCAGAAGATTGCGCTAATAATAACTCCCGGGCCGCCTGATTTAAAGCCCGTTCCTGCAATTCATCCTCCGCTTCGTGATGACTTAATTCAATCATCCGTTCCGTGCCTTTGTGTAGGTGAGGATAGATCCAAGCGTTAGTTTCATTCAGCCAGTATTCATGGAAACCCTTATAACCCCAACTGGATTGGGAAGGACGACAGACCTGCTGAGTCGGGTTAGCCCGGAGATAATCGGCTAAATGGGTCATTTGGTAGATATTTTGGTCATACCAGGACTTACGGAACAGAAAATCAATAAACCAGGGTCCCTCATACCACCAGTGACCGAATAACTCGGCATCGTAGGGAGAAACAACCAGGGGAGGACGGCCCATAATTCCCGCTAAACTCTCCACTTGCCGCTCGCGATTATACATAAAATTGCCCGCGTGTTCGGCGGCTTTTTCTTTGGCCCAGTAAGGGTCATAAAGGCCTTTTTCCGATAAACCACCGTCCCGGCTAGTAATTTTATGGTATTTGATGCCTATATTCTTGCGTTGACCGTTGGGCATGATATAGGGCTTAATATACTCGTATTCCGCTTCCCAGCCCAAATCTTTATAGAATTCCCGATAAACTATATCCCCCGGATAACCGACTTGGGAAGACCAAACCTGTTGAGAAGATTCGTGGTCACGACCGAAAGCGGCCACCCCGGTTTCCGTGAAAATGGGCGCGTAACTGCCGTAACGGGGGCGAGGACGACCGTAGAGAATACCGTGGCCATCGACGAGGAAATAACGAATGCCCGCATCGGCTAACATTCTTTCTACCCCTTCGTAGTAGGCACATTCCGGCAACCAAATGCCCTTGGGACGACGACCGAAATTTTCTTCGTAGTGTTGACAGGCCACCTCAATTTGCGCCCAGACCGCTTGTGGGTACATTTTCATCAGGGGCATATAACCATGAGTCGCACCACAGGTGATAATTTCTAGGTTATTACTGTCGAGGAATTGTTTAAAGGCTTTGACCAGATCTCGATCGTATTTTTCCCAAGTTTGTCGGATACTTTGGAAAGATTCAGCGTAATATTCGGCTAAGTAGCGAATATGGCCATTATGTTGATTATGGTCGATTTCTTTAGCAATTAATTCTTCTAACTTACCTAAGTGTTCTTCATAACGCTCTTGCAGTAACGGATCCCGCAGCATCGACACCAAAGGCGGAGTCATGCTCATGGTCATTTTAAAATCGATACCATCCCGCTTGAGACCTTCAAAAACTTGCAGCAGAGGGATGTAGGTTTCTGTGATTGCTTCGTATAACCATTCTTCTTCGAGGACGTAATCGCTTTCGGGATGGCGGACGAAAGGGAGATGAGCGTGGAGAACTAGGGCAACATAGCCAAAAGCCATAGGATTTCTTCTTAGAATTAAGGAATAAAACTTTAAGATTAGGTTGAGTAGATTTTATACTATCTTAAGCTTCTACAATAAAGAATATGATAAAAGTCGATCGATCGTCGATCGATCTCGTCAATCCCTAGGTTTACTAATTTTCCGATGCTCCCATCTAACGAGCCACTGACTGCTTTAGGGAGAGAGACGACAACGCCTCTCTCGATTCAACTTTTACTATTTGTTGATGACCGTCCCAGTTCTCAAGAAATTATCCGTCAAATTCAGGCCTATCTCCAGTCTTTAAAGTCTGATTACCCGATTGACATACAAATCATCGAAATTCGCCAGCAACCTCATTTAGTCGAACATTTTCGCCTTGTAGCTACCCCCGCCTTGGTCAAAATCGCCCCCGGTCCCCGTCATACCCTCGCGGGCAGTAATCTGGTGGAACAGTTTAAAAAATGGTTGGTACGTTGGCAAAAAGCGATTAAAGAGGAGATTAAAAATGATCACGCTGAGGATGGACAACTTCAAGAGGTGGAACATTCGGGCGAACTCATCCGCATCGCCGATGAGGTTTTTCGTCTCAAACAGGAAAAGGAAGAATTATTAGAACAATTGAAATTTAAAGACCAAATTTTGGCTATGTTAGCCCACGATTTACGCAGTCCTCTCACCGCCGCTTCCATCGCCGTGGAAACCCTAGAATTAGCCTATCATCAACCGGATACTGAGCGCAGTCTGCAATTACGAGAACAACTGCACCAACAGGCCCGCAAACAGTTCCGGATTATGAACCGTTTGATCACGGATATTCTGCAAGCTTCTAAGAGCATGGCGGCGCAATTCACTCTCCAACAGAGTAAATTTTATCTCCAAGCCCTCTGTCAGGAAATTTTGTCTCAATTTACCGATATTTTTCAGGAAAAGACTTTAATTCTCCAAAGCGATATCCCCCAAGATCTGCCCCCCGTCTATGCTGATGAGGAGTTAATCCGACAGGTGATTATTAATCTCTTGGAGAATGGCATCAAATATACCCCCGCCGGCGGCGCAATTACCCTTTCTGTCCTCCATCGTACTACTCAAAAAGTACAAGTGAGCATCAGTGATACCGGCCCCGGCATCCCCGAAGAAAAACAAGAGCATATTTTTGAGGGTCATGTGCGTCTCAAACGGGATGAGGGTAAAGAAGGTTATGGCATCGGTTTATCGGTCTGTCGTAAGATTATTCGCGCCCACTACGGTCAAATTTGGGTAGATAGTGTCCCCGACCACGGCAGTAGTTTTCACTTCACCCTGCCAGTTTATCGCTAAAATGCTCGGCTAACCAATGATCAATGTCCCCTAAAACTAAGTCGGGGATTTCCCAGGGGAACAGATGGGCCGTATCTGGGTAACATTTCCACTGACACAGTTTCAGTTTTTCGGCTGTTTCTTGGCTCGAGGCACTGGTAATATGGCGATCATTTGCCCCCGCCAGAACCAAGCAGGGAATTGTAATTTTGTCAAGAGATTTTAAACAATTGTAACCTTTTTTTAAAGCCCGATTTAAAGCGCGATCGGCAAATGGAGAAGTTTGTAAGTAGGCGGGAACAGCATCTTGAGCGAGATATTGATAGGATATCGCTTGATGTTGTGAAAAAAGGTACTGAAACAGGGAACGACGGGCAAAAGTATTAATATTCCAACGCCATCCCGGTTTGATCTGATTGAGAATTGCCGCCATCCCCGTCAAAATCAGAGCCGTGGTGGTGATAGGAGGATGACTACCCCAAGGCCGCGCGGCCGAGGCCACTAGAATTAAACCAGGAAAGCGATCGGGATGCCGCAATACTAATTCCAGTGCGATTATACCCCCCAAAGACCAACCGAGAATTAAACATTGCGGGATTTTTTGGCGATCGAGCAGCTCGATTAAATCCTCTAGATGTTCTTCTAGCTGAAAATCCAGGCGATAACGACTTTTACCGTAGCCGCGCAGATCCGGGGCCAGGGTTTGCCAGCGTTGGCAAAAATGATCGGTAAATACAAACATACTCGCTGCCGAACCGGGATGACCGTGCAGACAGAGGATCGGATAGCCATTACCTTTGATGTTAACGTTGAGAGCGATCGACATTGAGCAGTTATCAGTTATCAGTTATCAGTTATCAGATTTGAGTTTTAAGTGAGCAGTATGTATTAAGCGAGCCGTATTAAATAGGGTTTGCTGAATAAATCTAAAAACCTTGTTGGGTAAGACTTTTAGACTTTTTTCCCCTCAAAAAGTGCCAGCACTTGGAGTGGTCGGGGGGAAAATTCAGGTACTTTTTCCGCGAAAATTAGGTAATTGACGCTCTGAAAACGGGTAAAACCCTACACCCTACACCCCACACCCCACACCCTACCCCCACGAAAAACTTTTTGCCGCAAACCCTAAATAGCAGTTTCCTACTGTCTTTTCACTGTTCACTGTTTACTGTTTACTGATCAGTGATTATTGACTGGGATATATGAGCGATCGAGTCTCTGGTAAGTCATACTAGAGAATGGGAGAGAGTTGGTCGAGAGGTTGCGGGATCATTTTATCAATGATTCCGAGGAAAGTCCGAACTCCCGAAAGACCACACTTGCTGGATAACGTCCAGTGCGCGCGAGCGTGAGGATAGTGCCACAGAAAAATACCGCCCCCTTTTTCAGTGATTATTAAACAGTAATCAGTAACGAAAGTAAATTCACTGATAACTTTCCACTGATAACTGATAACTGATAACTGATTGGGGGTAAGGGTGCAAAGGTGCGGTAAGAGCGCACCAGCAGTATCGAGAGGTACTGGCTCGGTAAACCCCGGTGGGGAGCAAGGTGGAGGGACAAAGGTTGGTCTTTTTCCTGTCCCGTTTTTAGGAACCGCTTGAGGTAATTGGTAACAATTATCCCAGATAGATAACCTCTATTTCAACAAAGGTAAAAGCAATTTTACTGCTGTTGGGAAATACAGAATTCGGCTTATGTCTGACTCTCTCCTTTATCAGTTATCAGTTATCAGTGATCAGTTATCAGTTATCAGTTTACTGATCATTGAAAAAAATCTCCCCACTTCATAATTCATAATTCATAATTCCCGCTCCCATGTCCTTAAGTGATCCGCGTCGCCAAAAACAATTAAAAACCCTAGTGGAAAAGCTGGGTTTATCAGCTGATGTCCCCGTCAGGTGGGATTTATTAGATTTAGCTCTAACTCATCCCAGTGTTTCCCGTGATCAGAATTATGAACAATTGGAATTTGTGGGCGATTCTGTGGTAAGACTGGTGGCGGCGGAGGTATTGTTAGAAACCTATCCAGAGGAGCTAGTGGGAGAATTTGCCGCGCTGCGATCGATGATGGTTAGCGATCGCACTCTGGCGGAATTTGCGGATCGCTACGGTTTCGAGCGTTATTTGTTGGTATCAAGTAGTACGAGTATTGATCGGGCGGGGCGAATTTCTCGACTAGCAGACGCTTTTGAGGCGGTCTTGGGAGCATTATATCTTAGTACACAGACTATGGTGTTAGTGCGTTCTTGGCTAGATGAACCACTAAGGGAAAAAGCGGCCGAAATTCGTCGAGATCCGGCCCGACAGAATTATAAGGATGCCTTGCAGGAGTGGACACAAGCAACATATAAAAAACTGCCGCAATATTTAGTAAAAGAAATCAATGGCTTAGATCAAGAACGTTTTTGTGCGGAAGTGTGGTTAAATGAGCAGAAATTAGGAGTGGGAACTGGCAGAAGCAAAAAAGCAGCGGAACAGGCAGCGGCTAAATCAGCTTTTCTAGAAGTGGTTAAAGGCTAAATGAAGATATTTTTGCCTAACGGACGAATTGCCAGAGGCGAATTTTAAAATCATAATTACCACTAGCCAAATACTGCCCATCGGGACTAAAAGCCAGGGATTCCACCCAGTCGGAATTATTATCAAACCAGGCTAACTGTTTACCCGTGGTCACATCCCATAAACGCACACCGTCATTACTGGCACTAGCGAGAATTTGTCCGTTAGGATGGAGTGCCAGGGAACGAATTCGGGCTGTATGACCGATGAGGGTAAATAATAACTGATTATTGCTCGTATCCCAGATTTTAATCGTGCGGTCTAAACTACCCGTAATTAAATTTTTGCCGTCGGGAGTGTATAAAAGCTTGCTAACCGCTTGGGGATGGGCGGAAAATTTCGACAAAAATTTGCCCTCGCGGATGTCCCAAAAATTTACCTCACCGTTTTCATGACCACTGGCAAGGGTGACACCATCGGATTTCATGCCTAGGGAATAAACAAAATTACCCACCCAATTTAAACGATAGAGGGGACGGCGGGGAGGTTGCACTGTCCAGAGGCGAATTCCTTCCAAACCACCACTAATTAACGTTTTACCATCGGGAGTAACTGTAAGGGCGAGGACAGTATTACCGTGTTCGAGGGCAATTCCTAAATACTTGCCTTCCACCAGATTCCAAAAATTAATCGAACCATCTAAACCGCTACTAACTAATAATCTTTCGTTGGGACTAATGGCTAAAGCTTTGACGCTGGTTCTTTGGGCGCGAGTTTGGGAGACTTTTTGCCCTGTTTTTACCGACCAAATTCTCAGGAGAGGATCCGTATCACTACCACCAGCGAGAACCAATTGGTTATCGGGGCTGAAAATCACAGCATTAGGGGTGGATTGTTGCCCCTCTAAGGTTTTAGCGAGGGTAAGTCTGCCTAAACCCTCTACTAGGATAGTTTCTGGGGTTTTTTCGCCACTTGCAGCTGCGGGTTTAGGGGGAGCAATAGGACTTTGGGCCTGACTAAGCTGATGTTGCCCGATTGTCAGCGTGGTTAGGACACTGACCACAATTGCCCCGACAAGTTTCTCCGCACCCGTAAATCGGAATTTCATAAATTTAGTTGAATATTAACAAATGAACGGTGCTATAGATTCTAGCCTTTGAGGGGATTGATTGCCAAGCAAGGTGAAATTTTTGAACTAAGAAGGTCGATTTTTTTCGTTTTTCAGGGTTGGTAAAGCTACTTGACCCGATTGGGGCGGTAAATAGTATCTTGCTGCTTCTTCTTGCTTGATTTGCTTGCTTTTTTGGCTCTGTTGCCACCTGGCGAAGATAGCGATCGCCATAATCGTTGCCCCTAAAGATAGCAGTGTCCATCTTTGTCCTAGAACCCCGATGATGACATCTACTGCCGCTGCGGTAAAGATAAAGCTAGTTATTGGTTCTTGACGGTAAGCTTTCTTGAGAAAACGCGGCCAGAGGAGATTACTCATTTTATCTATTATTTTTACGGTTTCGATAATTCCAGCTTATCCTATCACCCTGAAAAATGTTGTTGATCGGGTGATGGGGGTTTTTCAGTAATCAGTAATCAGTGAACAGTAATCAGTCAGAAAAATAATATTAGAGATTCTACTGCTGAACTCCCAATACTCATCACCGGAGAATCCGATCCTTTAACAAATACAAAGAGACGATACCCCCTCAAAACCAGTTGATAGGATTATGGTAGTGACCGAAATCAACTTTTAAGAATCTATAATGGGCTTTATTGTCCATTATTATCTAATATAACGGCTTTAAAGCCTGTTATATGCACTTTTCCTCGGTATTATCATGGCCTATCCTCTCTATGTCGCTTTTATTTGGCATCAACACCAACCCCTCTACAAATCTTGTCAAACTCGCACCGATGCTTCGGGACAATATCGCTTACCCTGGGTGCGACTGCATGGGGTGAAAGATTATCTCGATTTAATCCTGATTCTAGAACGTTTTCCCAAATTACATCAAACTGTCAACCTTGTCCCCTCTTTAATCCTGCAATTAGAGGATTACGTCAATGGACTAGCTATAGACCCCTATCTTGCTCTCACCGTCACCCCGGAAGCGCAGTTAAACCTGGCACAAAAACACTTTATCCTCGAACACTTTTTCGATGCTAACCATCGAACTCTGATCGATCCGCACCCCCGTTACGCGCAATTATACGCAGAGCGTCAAGAAAACGGTCATAGTTGGTGTATTAGCCATTGGAATCTGCAAGATTATAGCGATCTCTTGGCTTGGCATAACCTCGCTTGGATCGATCCTATCTTTCACAGTGACCCAGAAATCGCAGCCTGGTTAGAACAGGGAAAAAATTTCAATTTAAGCGATCGCCAGCGAATTATCTCCAAACAGCGTCAAATTCTGCGTCGTATCTTGCCACAACACCGGTTAATGCAGGAAACCGGACAACTAGAAATCATTACCAGTCCCTACACCCATCCGATTTTACCCCTGCTGGCCAACTCGGAAGCCGGCCGGGTAGCAGTGCCGAATATGACCCTTCCTCGGCAATATTTCCGCTATCCTGAAGATATTTCGCGCCATCTCCAGAAAGCTTGGCAAATCTATATCGATCGCTTTGATAAACATCCTCGAGGACTTTGGCCCTCGGAACAATCCGTTAGTCCTGCGATTCTCCCCGCAGTCGCTAAACAGGGTTTTCAGTGGTTATGTTCCGATGAGGGGGTGTTAGGTTGGTCTCTGGGACATTACTTTCATCGCGACGAAAAAGGCAATATTAGCGAACCGGAATTGCTTTATCGTCCCTACTGTCTGGAAACTAGCAACGGCAATTTATCGATGGTTTTCCGCGATCATCGTCTCTCGGATCTGATCGGATTTAGCTATAGTGGCATGAAAGCGCAAGAGGCAGCTACAGACTTAGTTAAACACCTAGAAGCGATCGCCGAACAACTGAAAACCAACGCAGAAACCACGACCCTAGAAAAACCCTGGTTAGTTACCATTGCGCTAGATGGCGAAAACTGTTGGGAAAACTATCATCAAGACGGTTTACCCTTCCTAGAGAATCTTTATCAACTTTTAAGCGACCACCAAGCGATCGAATTAGTCACCGTCTCCGAATATCTCGATCGCTTTCCCGCTAATGCCAAAATTCCTGTCAATCAACTTCATAGCGGCTCTTGGATCGATGCCAATTTTACCACTTGGATCGGCGATCCCGCTAAAAATAAGGCTTGGGAATATCTAATTTTAGCCCGTCAAACCCTCGCTAATCACCCGGAAGCGACGGAAGATAATAACCCCGATGCGTGGGAAGCGTTGTATGCAGCGGAAGGTTCCGATTGGTTTTGGTGGTTTGGTTATGGCCATTCCTCCAATCATGACGCAATTTTTGATCAACTTTTCCGCGAACACCTGATCGCTCTGTATCAAGCTTTAAATGAGCCAATTCCCTCCTATTTGCTCGAACCGGTGGAAGAACACAGAGATAAACAAAGTAATCGTCCACTGGCTTTCATTCACCCCATTATCGACGGTTTTGGGGACGAACAGGATTGGGATAAAGCCGGACGGATCGAAATTGGCGGCGCCAGTGGTACAATGCACCGGACTTCCTTAGTACAAAGACTCTTTTTCGGTTGGGATCACCTCAATTTTTATCTGCGTTTCGATTGGAAACCGGGGGCAAAATTAGGAGAAGAAATTCCCGCAGAAGTTCATTTATATTGGTATTATGATGAAGTGCATCGTCTGCAAAGTCCAATTCCCTTAGCAGATATTCCCCCTCGATCGCCCCTCGATTACGGTTATCATCATCATCTAGGAATAAATTTAATCACGGAATTTACTTGGTTAGAATTCGCTCAAGAATATTTTACTTGGCAGCGAGTTCCTAGTAGTGCCAAAGCTTCTTTTAATCAATGTTTGGAAATTGCTGTCCCCTGGGAAGGATTACACATTGAACCCGATGCTCGTCTCCATTTAATCGCAGTTTTAGCCAATCAAGGTCAATATTATGATTTTCTCCCCGTTGAAGAATTAATCTTCCTGCAAAGACCTTAAATCAGTGATCAGTGATCAGTAATCAGTTTTTTAGTTATCAGCTAGAATCATACTAAATCCGTTGAGTATAGCCTACATATCAGACAGGCGAAAGGCAAAAGAGGAAATAGATAATCAGTCTTTAATAACCGGATTTAGTATTAAACGCTATCCTTGGGGAAATGGATGCGGATCACTGGCAAATTAATCACATCTGTGCAGCGGAAAATTAGCTATATAGTTGCATGATCTAGCTTTTTTAGGGCGCTGAGAGCATGGAGACGGACGATTGCTTCCCCATCGGCTGCTAAAGTCAGCAAAATACTTTTATTATCCCGATCTAATTCTCCTAAAGCGATCGCTAGAGACTGTTTAACTCCTGTATCACCGAGGATCGCAGGACGGGAGTGATAAAAATTACCGAGAATTTCCCCTGCTTGTCGGCGTAATTTCTGGCAGGTTTGCCGGCCGAGAATAGCGATAATTTCCCGACAAATCAAGACATTTTCGCTATATAAAGCCTTTTCTAAGTAATTTAAAGCTTCCCCATCCTCGATCCAGCCCAATGCTCGTACTACAGTTAATTTTAAACTATCGGGAGTTAAGGAAGATTGCAGCAGTGGATTTAAAGCTTTAGCTGAGGTTGCTGTGCCGATACGACCGAGAGCGATCGCCGTTTCTTGACAGATATCGAGGTGGATATCGAATAAGAGCGGTTGCAGATGGTTAACTAAATCTGCTTGGGGATAATTTGACCCTAGGTAACTACTAGCTTTAATTGCTTCCCGTCGCACATCGATGGCCGGATCCTGTAAAGCATCGAGGATAATCGCAGTAATCTGGGGATGGTGAAAACTGCTTAAAGCTTCGATCGCCATAGACCGAATGGCGCTAGATTGATCCTTAACTACGGTTAAAAGCGGTTCGATAATTTCTGGCCGGCGAATTTGTGATAAAGCTTGTACGGCTAAAAAACGCCTGTTCGAGTCGGACAGTAATTGTCCTAAACTAGAGATGGCAGAACTGCCGATATTAGCTAAAGCAGCCGCAGCCATTTGGCTGAGTTCCTCCTCCTCCGATCTTTGCAATAATTGACTGAGAGCGAGAATACAGGCTCGATCATCAAATTGACTGAGAATTCTCGCCAGAAACCAGCGCATTTCCCCATCTTGTTCCTCGGATTCTAACAGGGCAATTAAAGGAGCGATCGCCGGTTGACCGATTTGAGGAAATAGTTTAGCTATCTCCCATCGCTGTTGAAAATCGCATTTTTGTAAGGCTTCTAGGGCTAAATCGAGGATTTCATCGTTAATAATCGGTTCAATCGCATCTTTTTGGTTTAAAAGTCGCTGTATGCTGGCGTTTACTGTCTCCCAGTCCTTTTTATTCAACGCTATCTGAGCTTTTTCTAGCAGAGCTTGCATCGTGAGAAATGGCCTCGATTTTCGTGCTACCTATCCTAAGAATGTCAGACTTGCTCGCTTTTGTCCTCTCTTCTATGCAGGAAACCGATAATAAATCTCCAAATTGTGCATCAGACATCAGTAGAGGGGGCATCAGCGATCGCACAGTAGGGACGACTATAACAAAGGGGTGTTTCCAGGTCGTGTTCTTCCAAAAATTCCCGATTACTTAAAATCTTAGCGGTTTCTCCCTCAGCTACCACCTGACCACGACTTAAAACCACCGTGCGATCGCATAGTTCTAAAGCCAGATCGAGATCATGGGTGGCGATCACTTGAGTTTGGGGTAAAGTGGCCAACAGTTGTATTAATTGCCGACGGGACCGGGGATCCAGTTGGGCGCTAGGTTCATCAAAAACTAATACCTGCGGCAACATGGCTAAAACCCCCGCAATAGCCACGCGTTTTTTTTCACCCCCCGATAGATTCTGACTGTTTCTCTTGCCGTAATGCTGGGAATCCAATCCCACCGCGTGTAAAGCATGATGACAGCGATGGTTTAAATCCTCTCCCCGAATACCCTGATTCATCGGTCCAAAAGTCACATCTTCCCAGACAGTGGGCATAAATAGCTGATCGTCGGGGTTTTGGAAGACTAAACCGACAAAATTGCGGATATTTTCTAAATTCTCCGGTTTAACTTGGTAGGGACCGACGGTGATTCTACCGGTTTGCGGCGGGAGAATACCGTTAAAATGCAGTAATAAGGTGGATTTTCCCGATCCATTGGCCCCGACTAAAGCGACCTTTTCCGTAGCTTCAATGGCTAAATTAATACCCTTTAACGCTTCTGTACCGTCAGGATAGGTATAAACTAGGTTTTCAATAAAAATCGGGTTGTGGTGCATGAAAAACGAGACTTTTACCGAAAAATTGGGTTTAAGGTTCCCCGTCCTTTAGCGTAGCGGAGGACGGCTTTTTTGGCAACAGGTTGTCAATCTAGCTTCAAGTTTAGGCAACGGGAGTGTCAACTGAGTAGATGTACCATTTGACCCCAGAGGATCAGAATTACTGTGCAAATTATAGCGAGATAATCTTTCAGCTTACTTTGGGGAACCTGTACAGAGGGCAAGGAACCGGTGTAACCCCTCGATAACATGGCTTGATAAATGCGATCACCACGTTCGTAGGTACGGACAAATAAAGCGCCGATCATGTGTCCCACTAGCAACCGTTGCCATCGGGGACTACTCATTAAATTACGCGCAATTGCTGCCCTTCGCATGGAATTAAATTCAGCGATCAAAACAGCTAGATAACGGTACATAGAAGCTAAAATTGCCACCAATAAAGGGGGGGTTTTTAGGGTAACTAAGGCTTGTAACAGGTCGGGAATTGCTGTCGTTAAAACCAGAATATTGACCGTACAAAGACAGAGAAAAGCTTTTAGGGCTACACTGCCTAAAACCAGCAATCCCTCGCTAGTTATCCGCAAAAATCCCCAAGACCAAAGAATTTCGCCGCCATCGCGAAAAAGGGTTCCCAATAAAACCACACTGATAAAGACAAATTCGATCGCTACTCTTTGTAAAAGTACGCGAATAGTCACCCGACTGATCAGAATTAAAATAATTAATCCTAATCCGTAAATCGCCCAAGTTTCCCAGCTACCATTCGGCGTTAAGGCTGTGGCAAAAACTAACAAAAGAGTCACTAAAACCCTGGTATGGGGCGCGAGTCTCTGCCAAAAACCGCAATTTTGGCACTCATTTTCGCGAGAAAAAGTGGCAATGTGTAGCATTTATTCAGTGATCAGTTATCAGTGATCAGTTATCAGTTAGAAAGGGGATAGAGATTTAGGGATTTAGGGATTTAGGGGTTTAGGGATTTAGGGGTTTAGGGATTTAGGGGTTTAGGGAAATTTCAGCTAAATGCCCACGTCCCCACGTCCCCACGTCCCCACGTCTCGACTCCTTACTCCTGATTTTGGGATTTTGGAATCACTAATTTACCGATACCCCAAGCGATGCCGAAAGTGGCAAGAGTTCCCAGAAAACCGGCGAGGGGAGTGGCCACACCTTGGGGAACACCTTTGAGGGCATAACCATCAAAAATTCGGGCGGAAGGTAATTGATTACCGAGGGCGTTAGGGTCTTCTTTCTTGCTAAATTGTAAATCTTCCGCCACTCGATCGAGTCCGTCGGGATCGGGACTGGCAAAGGGAGAAAGAAAAACGGCAACAATTAGGGAGCATACCAGACCAATCAGAAAAAATTGGCTATTTCTGCGAATATTCATCGACTTAATTGCTTTATTGACGAGAAGCTTAGGAAGGGGAAACAGAAGTATTAACGGAATGGGGCGGATCGTAGAGGAGATCGGGACGGGTTCGCCAGATATAACCGACAGCGAAAACGGTAATCACCGCTTCCCCGATACCGATGAGGATATGCCAAGATAACATGGCCACAAGGGCGACTAAAGGCGGTACAGTCCCCGATAAAGCCAATTGCAGGGCGCAAACCAACGCAGCCACCACCACACTTGTCCAAGCGGCCAGGGCAACAGCGATCGCCATACTGCGCCAACTATTAAAACCAAGGGCTTTTCTAATCCCCAGATAGAGATAATAACCGCCAAACGTGCCGATCAGACCCATATTGACGATATTTGCCCCTAAAACCGTTAAACCGCCATCTTGAAAAAATAAAGCTTGCACGATAAAAACCACCGCCATCACCAGAGAACCCGCCCAGGGACCGAGTAAAACCCCCGCGAGAGTCCCCCCTAACAAATGTCCGGAGGTTCCCCCCGGAATGGGAAAATTAATCATCTGGGCGGCAAAAATGAAGGCGGCACAAACTCCCATCAAAGGTACAGCCCGTTCAGCGTAGTGACCGCGCACTTTTTTGAGAGAAAAGCTAATCAGGACAACGGCAATTATCCAAGTAAATAGACTCACTGATGGACTCAAAAAGCCGTCAGGAATATGGAGGGCGAGATAAGGGGTCAGCAGAGGGTGAAACAAACCAACTCCTAGAAAATTAACAGACATTACAACTCAGTCTCCTTGGCAATTTGGGTTAAAGATTTCAAGAGAATTGTTTGGCTGGGACGGAAAAGTCCTCTCTTCTAGTAGATAACTAACCGCTTCATTCTACAATGCTCTCTCTGGGGATTTAAAGCCTTTAGCTTCTTAAGAATTTCTGTTATTTTTCTGTTCGTCAGGGTTTAGCTATCAGCCAAAATCTGATTATTCTCAAGCAGTCAAATTATTTAAATTATTATTAATTTCTCGGGGGTTTTTCAGTTTTTATGCTAGGCCTTAACCAGTTATCAGTTATCAGTTATCAGTTAGAAGAGGCTGGTGACTACTAACCACTGAGTTTTAAGTAATATTAATCACCGATCACTGATTACTGTTCACTGATAACCGATAACTGAAAGGTCTCCCCACATCTTTTATACCTCTTACTTCCTAACATAAATAAAGATGAATCAGCTTAAAACTGTTACTTTATTGGGTTTACTAGCCGGTTTACTTGTCGCTATTGGCTACGCGCTCGGTGGTCAGGGCGGTGCTTTAATTGGTTTAGTAATCGCCGCCATTACTAATATCGGTTCTTGGTACTTCTCCGATCGCATTGCTCTGGCCGCTTACCAAGCCCAACCGGTCAGCCGCCAACAAGCCCCCGAACTCTACCAAATGGTGGAAACTCTCTCTCGTCAAGCCAATATTCCCACACCGCAACTCTATATCGTCCCCACCCCCGCCGCTAATGCTTTCGCCACCGGCAGAGATCCCGAACACGCCGCCGTCGCCGTTACCGAGGGGATTTTAAAGCTGCTGCCCGCCGACGAATTAGAAGCGGTTATCGCCCACGAATTAACTCATGTCCGTAACCGGGATACCTTAACCCAAGCTGTTGCGGCTACTGTTGCCGGGGCGATTTCCTACCTCGCCAGAATGCTGAGTTATGGTTTCCTGTTTGCTGGCAATTCTCGCCATCGTCAAGGGGGCAATCCCATCGGTTTACTACTTACCATCTTTCTCGCCCCCCTTGCCGCCACTGTGATTCAGATGGCTATCTCTCGTACCAGAGAATTCGAGGCCGATGCTGGTTCCGCCCGCTTGACCGAGAATCCCGAAGCTTTAGCCCGGGCTTTAACCCGTTTAGAATCGATCGGTCGTCAAATGCCCTTAAATGCCAATCCTGCCTTTGAACCGCTGTTAATTAGCAGTCCTTTTTCGGGGCAGTTTCTGGCTAATTTATTCGCTACTCACCCATCCACCGAGGCAAGAATCGAAAATCTCCGTCGCATTCAACAGGAATTATTAACCTGATCCCGTTCTTAATTTTTAGAGGTCATCTAATGATAAGCTATCAGAGATAACCCCCTCTTTTGCGCTTTTTCTAGCTTGGTATGAAACCGTGATCAACTCTGAAGAAAAAAGACCGACTTGGGACGAATATTTTTTAATGATCGCTAAATTAGCCGCCACCAGATCCACCTGTTTAGCGTTTCCCGTCGGTGCGGTAATTGTCAAAGATCGGCAGGTTTTAGCCACGGGTTACAATGGTTCGCCATCAGGAACAGTTCATTGTACTGCCCAGGGTTTTTGTTATCCCGGTTTGGGAACCTGTCGAGAATCCGGAGAAATTCCCTCTCGGGCAATTCATGCCGAAGCTAATGCGATCGCTCAAGCGGCTAAACACGGTATTTCTACCCAAGGTGCTAGTATTTACGTTACTTTAGAACCCTGTATTTCCTGCTTAAAACTAATTATTTCTTCGGGAATTAAAGAAGTTTTTTACGAAGCGGATTTTAATAGTGGGACAAAAGCCATGTTAAGGGATTCTTTTCTAGAAACGGGGATTATTAAATATAAAAAGATTTATTTATCAGAAGAAATGGCTAGTCATGCGGCCTTATTTTTATTAAATCCCATTTCGATCGATCTCAGGTAGTTATCTTCAACGGCGACATCACTCCACTTGAGTGGTGCTTTATCCATGGCGTGGCTCGGTTCGTCGAATAATTAGGGTTTGCTGAATAAGTACGGGCGAAGCATTCGGATAGAAAATCTACCTTTTCACCGATAGGTTATTGTCCGAATGCTTCGCCCCTACAGGACGCGGGCCGATGAAGACGCAAGGTTTTGAACGACGATTCTCTCAAA
>NZ_JADBUP010000101.1:0-9216 GCF_020245605.1 Microcystis sp. M061S2
AGAGCTTGCTGAATAAATCTAAAAACCTTGTTGGGTAAGACTTTTAGACTTTTTGTCAATCAAAAAGTAGCAAATATGGGAGTGATCGGGGGGAAAATTCAGGGACTTTTTCCCTGAAAATTAGGTAATTGACCCCCTCAAAATCGGTAAAACCCTACACCCCACACCCCACACCCCACACCCTACCCCCACGAAAAACTTTTTGCCGCAAGCCCTAAGTAGGATTGCCACGCCCACCCTCTGGGAACCGCCTTCAATCGAATGATTGCCCGCCACAGTCAGCCATAAGGCAGCAAAAACTTTTCTTTTTGTTCTATTAAGCTTTGTTAACCGACTATTTACAATAAAGCCATTTCCCCCACCACTTCCAAGCGGGTATAACTGCCGATTTTAAGGAATTTTTCCGAGAGAGATTCGGCCACATTGGGAGTAATCCAACCTAACTGTTTAAGAATTTGCAAAGCGGCGGCATATTTAGCCCGTTTGGAACCATCTAGGGCTTTAATTGCTAATCCTAAACCTTCACCGACGCGCCCGATACATTGAATACCTTCGGCCCCGGCTTTACTGACGATTTCCCCCTGACTAGCCCGCATTAATTCCGTATCAAAAGCCCCTTCTCCTGCTACCATGCGGGGATGATAGGTCATCGCCCGGACGATTCTTTCTAAGTCTAAACGGTTGCCAGAGGCTAACTGGGCGTAGAGATGGGCCATTTGCCCCAACTGCATTGAATAGGTGGGCGCACCGCAGTCATCGTGGGCGCTGATTAATTCATCCCCCGGCATCCCCAATAATTCGGCAATTTTGCTTAAAATTAGCTTCTGTATCGGACTAGAACGCCGCAGATAGCTATTTAACGGCCAGCCACGCTGTTGACACACCGCTAACATCCCGGCGTGTTTACCAGAACAATTGTACTGGAGGCGACTGGGTTTACCTTCCGGGAGGGGACATTGCAGGGCGTTGGGATCGATATCGGCACGCCAGAGAATATTAAAGACTTGACGGGCGTGTTCCACTGTGCCTTGGTGAGAACTACAGATAATGGCTAGATCCTTATCGTTGAGATCGTAGCGTTCGAGGGTGCCGGTACTGATGACAGCCAGTGCTTGAAAAGGTTTCAGGGCCGAACGAATAAAGGCGCTAGTTTCGGCGCTGCCGGCGGTGGATAATACCCGGCCGCGGTCATCGCAAATAGCGGCCTCGACATTATGAACCGATTCAATAATACCTTCCCGGAGGAGATGAATTTCTAAGCGGTGGGTTGGTGAACGTTTTACCCTATTCATTCAGATTGGTGATTGGTTGCGGTTAGTGAGTGAAAAATAGCCAGAAAAGACCACTGATAGCGACAATTGCCCCTAAAATCAGGGCGGTTTTTTGTAAACGCTGGAGAATGGGCTGGATTTGATAGGAGACGATTAAACGATCACGGGTTAAAATGGCGGCGGTTTTTGTCCAGATTTGGCCATCATACCAGCCCGACTCTTCATAAAATACTTTCTCCGATTGCAAGCGATCGTAAACGTAGATCCAGCCTAAATACAAGCGCAATAACACCAATCCTACCAAAATTGTCGAGCCAAAAATCCCCGCACAGAGGAAGAGAAAAGGGGCTTTTTTAAGGGGAAAACTAGCGGCGGCAATCGGTCCGACAATTAACCATGTCCATAACCATAACCAGACAATTTTTTTTGTATAAGGGGCTACATCTAGCGTCGCCCAACGGAAAAACCAAGATTCTTTTAATTGTTCGTACTCGTTAACCGGTTGCTGTTCTTCCGGGACGGGACAGAAATCAAGGGAGGATTTCATGGATTCTACTCCTCTAAATGGTCGCTAGGTAGAGGAATCCGTTGAGCATGACCCCAAAAAGCTTCTAAATTATAAAATTCTCGCTCTTTTGGTAAAAAGATATGGACAATGATAGCGCCATAATCCATCAGGATCCAGCTACCTTCGCTTTTTCCTTCCACTTGTCGGGGGGATTGTTGCCATTCTAGTTCCATAGCGGCTTCGATCGCATCCTCGATCGCTCGCACTTGGGTGGTAGAATAGCCGGTAATAATCAGAAAATAATCGGTTAAATAACAGATATCGGCGACTTTCAGGATAGCGATGTCCCCCGCTTTCTTGTCCTCGGCAGCGGTGACAATTGTCTCTAGAAATTTTTCGGTCTTGAGATTTTCGGCGATGGGGGTAATAATTCCAGTGGGATTGGTCATTCAGGTTGTGGTTATCCTTTGGCTGAGGTGGTTGTAAGCGAGTCTTGAGATTATGTTAATCAATGGTTTTAGTTTCTGTTGGTTGTTCTTTAACAATTTGTAACGCCCAGTTGCGCGTTAGCACGGTGCGGGGATGAATGGGACAATGGCTACTTAAAAGATATTTTAGGGAATAATCGCAGGTTTGTTGAACGCTTTTATGGAGATTTTGATAGCTGAGTTGTCGTAGGGCGTTTAATTCGGTTGTATCGCCGCGATTGGGTTCCAAGGCATCGGCAATAAAGACTATACAGCTAAGATCGCTCATATTGGGTTTACCGAGGGTATGATTGCGAATTGCTTCGAGAATTTCCTCGTCGGTAACGTTAAATTCTTTTTGGGCGACAACTGCACTCACATCAGCGTGGAGTAAGTGGGGATGGGATAAACAGATATTATCCACCTCTATTCCCGCCGATTCCGCCATTTTTAGCAGTTTTTTGGGCTTGAAAAATTTAGCCAGATCGTGTAGTAATCCAGCTTGCCCTGCTTGGACGGGATCGAGATCGTGATGACGAGCTAAATCAATACACATGGTCTCCACACCGAGAATATGTCGCAGACGGTGTTCGTTGACGTTTTCTTTTAACCAGTCGATAACTTGCTGTCGCATCTTTTTTTTGCCCTTGCGGAACCCCAAAACGATTGTAACAATTACTATACAATTTTGCCTATCGCTCCCGGGTTCGATCTTTACCAATCATCCTCGCGACTAGCTTCTAAAACTTCTTCTTGCTGCCAATCATCCTGAAAAGGTTGTACCACTTTACCGATCGCATCGGCCACAAAAGACTTAATAAATTCTTCCTTGCGACTAAGTTGAAATTGTCTTTGTACCACTTCCGTCATACCACCGTCACCCCAGTCTTGATCCTGACGGAAATATTCAATAAAACTTTTGCCAGCAATGCGGGTTAAATAGGCGGCACTGACCCCTTGAATTGCCTTACCGACTATATAGGTAGTAAAATTTAATTGTAGGATTCTGGCTAATAATTCTACCGCTCCTTTCACTACTCCCAAACTAACTAGAGTTTTACCCAAAGATACAGCCAATTCCTTGCCTCGATCGCTGTTAATTTCACAGCCATAAACTTGACCAATTTCTCTGACCATTTGAGCATTAACCGCCGCCGTTGCTAACAGATCGAACACTGGTAAGGGAGTCACCGCAATCACTCCCGCACCGATCCACTGATAGCGATCGATAATTTTATCAGCTTGGCGACGACGTTGGCGATCGATAATTTTCCTAGCTTCTTCCCCCAATCTTTGGGATTGTAAGAGTATATTATCCGCCACTAAATCCTCCCCTTCGGCCCGTAAAACTGAAGCTAAACGTTTAATTAAAGCTAAAATATCTGGTTCTGGTGTGATCATTTGTCCACCAGTTAACTGTACTGGTTGGGGATTAGCGGCGACGGCAATAATATCGGCGGAAAGGATCACTCCTTTTAGACGTTCTCGTAATTGTTTTAAAATAATGTCTCGATCTTCGTCGCTATAGAGATCGATTTTATTAAAGACTAAGAGAGAACGTTTACCAATATCAATTAAACCCAATAAAGGGCCGTATTCCGATTGGCGAATATCGTTATCAATGACAAATAAAAGTAAATCTGCTTCCGTGGCTAATTGTCGCGCTAACTGTTCCCTTTGACCTCCAGCCGCACCAATTTCGAGA
This sequence comes from Microcystis sp. M061S2, assembly GCF_020245605.1. Lineage (NCBI taxonomy): Bacteria > Bacillati > Cyanobacteriota > Cyanophyceae > Chroococcales > Microcystaceae > Microcystis > Microcystis sp. M061S2. The sequence goes on from NZ_JADBUP010000101.1 coordinate 3,952, forward strand.
ATGCCGGGGGTATCGGTAATTTGAATTTCCCGATTCACACCTTTCATTTTTAAACTATAGGTTTCCCCTTTTTCCGTGGTTCCCATGGTTGCCTCCACATTGCCCACCATTTGACCGATGAGGGCGTTAATTAGAGAGGTTTTTCCCGCCGATCCCGTACCGAAAACAATGATTTTAACTTCTTTTCTAACTAAACTTCGCTCAATTTCTTGGGAACGCTTAATCAAAACCTGTTGAGTTACTTTATCTTGAATTTGCTCCACTTGTTGCCGGATAGCTTTTAAGGTTTCCCCGGCGGCCTCGGTTTTTTCTACTGGTAATTTTAGGGGTGGACGGGAGGAAGAACGCAACCCGCGGCGACTTTTTTGGTGCTGGGGCAGCAGATAAAAGTAGTACAAAAGAACGTATATTAGCAAACCCAGCAGTCCGATAATGAGCAAAAGCAGAATATTAGCTAAGATAGGAGCGGTAAAGGCGATCTGGATGTAAAGACGATAGATAGAGTTGACTAACCACAACATTAATCCGAAAATAAAGCTCAGACCAATGATTAAAGTGGCAAGACGGGGTAATTTCATCAGCTTTAACGGTAGGGGATTCCTTGATCTTGATCTTAGTTCTTTGCCGGCCGATTGTCGGGAACTAGAATAGACTATTATCTATAGTCATAATTGTTTTTATTTACCTCGTTGCAGGGATCTCCCTTGCAACGCATTTCCAGAGGTTCTACCTCTTGTATAACCCATCAGGAAACGGAGGGAGACCTTCCCTTGTCTCATTGCTTCTCCCATCTCCCCATTTCATAATTCATAATTCATAATTCATAATTCCCTCTCCCTTCGGACCAGAAAAGGGGTAAGATAATAAGTTTAGTGATAAGATGACCGAATTGTAAGCGGGGACTTGATATGGCAGAAACCCTATTATTTAATGCTTTGCGACAGGCGATCGATGAGGAAATGGGCCGCGACCAGACAGTATTTGTTTTGGGTGAAGATGTGGGTCATTACGGTGGTTCCTACAAAGTTACCAAAGATCTCTACAAAAAATATGGCGATTTAAGGGTTTTAGATACTCCCATCGCTGAAAATAGTTTTACGGGCATGGCAGTGGGGGCAGCCATGACGGGATTACGTCCGATTATTGAAGGCATGAATATGGGTTTTCTTTTGCTTGCCTTTAACCAAATTGCCAACAATGCCGGGATGTTACGTTATACTTCTGGCGGTAATTTTAAAATCCCCATGGTTATCCGTGGTCCGGGGGGTGTGGGGAGACAATTAGGGGCGGAACATTCCCAACGTTTAGAGGCCTATTTTCACGCAGTACCTGGCCTAAAAATTGTCGCTTGTTCCACTCCCTACAATGCCAAAGGTTTATTAAAATCGGCGATTAGAGATAATAACCCCGTGCTTTTCTTTGAACACGTTCTTCTCTATAATCTCAAGGAAAATTTACCTGATAGCGAGTATCTTTTACCCCTCGATAAAGCGGAAATCGTTCGCAAGGGAGAAGATATAACTATTCTCACCTATTCGCGGATGCGTCATCACTGTTTACAGGCATTAAAACAGTTAGAAAAAGATGGCTATGATCCAGAAATTATCGATTTAATTTCCCTGAAACCCTTTGATATGGAGACGATTGCCGCTTCGATTCGCAAGACTCACAGGGTGATTATCGTGGAAGAATGTATGAAAACGGCGGGAATTGCTTCCGAGTTAATTGCTTTAATTAACGAGCAGTTATTCGATGAATTAGATGCCCCCGTGTTAAGATTATCTTCCCAAGATATCCCCACGCCTTATAACGGTAATCTAGAAAGATTGACGATTATTCAACCTAATCAAATTGTCGAAGCTGTCCAAAAAATGGTCGGTGATCGCATTTAAAAAATTCTCCTTTTGATACTGAAGTTATGCAGAGACAAAATTGGTTATTGTTACTGATCCTCGGCCTGGTTGTTGCCTCGATCTTCGTCCTGGTTAAGTTACCCCTACAATTAGGTTTAGACCTGCGCGGTGGTAGTCAATTAACCATTCAGGTTAAACCCACTGAAACCGTCAAAACCATTCAACCTAATGATTTAAAAGCCGTACAAAATGTGATTGAGAACCGCGTTAATGCCCTCGGTGTTTCTGAATCATTAGTGCAGACTGTGGACAGTAAAAATCAGGTAATCGTGCAACTACCTGGGGTCACAAATCCCAAAGAAGCTGAGAGAAACTTAAATGTTCAGGCCCAATTAGAATTTCGTCAGCAAAAACAAGGTACAGAAGGAGAATTTCGGGCTGAATATTCAATTTTTCAACAAAAAAAAGCGGAATTAGCCGCCCTCAAAGCCGAGAATAAACCCGAAAATGCCGCTAAAATTGCCGAACTAGAACAATCTCTGCAAAAATCTAAAGAGGCAATTTTAAATTTATTTGAATCGGTGGACTTAACCGGAAAAAATCTCCAAAATGCCACTATTAGTTCCACCCAAGGCACTAACTGGGAAGTGGCCATTACCTTCGACTCGGAAGGGGGCAATAAATTTGCCGAACTGACTAAAGTGATTGCGGGTACTGGTCGCAGTATTGGGATTTTCCTCGATAATGAATTAATTAGCGCCCCTGTGGTTGATGTGCAGTTTGCCCAAACGGGAATTACAGGAGGCCGGGCCGTGATTACTGGTAATTTTACCGCCGAAACTGCCAACGATCTAGCGATTCAATTGCGCGGTGGTTCCCTACCTTTCCCCGTTAAAGTGGAAGAAATTCGCACCGTCGGGGCAACTTTAGGCCAGGATAGCATCCGTCGCAGTATCTACGCTGGTTTAGTGGGTTTACTGTTAGTTTTAATCTTCATGGCGGTTTATTACCGTTTACCCGGTATTATTGCCGATATTTCCCTGATTATCTATACTATTCTCTCTCTGGGGGCTTTTGCCTTAGTGGGAGTCACGATGACGTTACCCGGTATTGCCGGATTTATCCTCAGTATCGGCATGGCAGTTGATGCAAATGTACTAATTTTTGAGCGTACCCGGGAGGAATTAAGGGCGGGAAAATCCCTATTTCGGGCAGTAGAGTCGGGATTTTATCGGGCTTTTTCCAGTATTCTTGATAGTAATGTCACTACTTTAATCGCCTGTGCTGCCTTATTTTGGTTGGGTTCAGGATTAGTTAAAGGTTTTGCTTTAACTTTAGCCATTGGGGTAGCTGTGAGTATGTTTACCGCTTTAACCTGTAGTCGCACTCTCCTGTTAATCACCGTGTTAAACGTCCCCAGCGTCCGTCAAAAACCGCAACTTTTCTGCCCTAATTTACCGACAAATCAGTAGTTATTAGGGAATAGGGGAAATGGCGAAATTCAACTAAAACCCTAAAACCCCAAAACCCTAAAACCCTAATCCCCCACTACTCCAACCCCCAACCCCCAAAACCTAACACCCAACCCCCCATTTTTTCCTTTTTACTTTTTACTTAATCAATATGGCATTTAACGTTACAAAACAGCGTAATTTTTGGTGGACAGTCTCGGCCTTGCTGACGATTGGTAGTATTTTGGCCATGGTGATTTCTTGGTTCACTATTCAAGCACCTTTACGACCGAGTTTAGATTTTGTTGGTGGTACGAGAATTCAGATAGAATTAGCCTGTGCTAAAAAGAATACCTGTGAGAAACCTTTAACCACTGCCGAAGTGCAAGCGATTTTAGACGAGGAAGGATTGGGTAACAGTAGTGTGCAGGTGTTGGATAAATATACTTTATCGGTGCGGACGAAAACCCTCGTAGAAGAACAGAGAACAAAATTACTCGACACCTTAAACCAGAAAATCGGCGCCTTTGACCCCGAAACCAGTCAAATCGATACAGTTGGTCCCACCATCGGTCAAGAATTATTTAGTTCGGGATTTTTAGCTTTATTAGTGTCATTTTTTGGCATTGCTGTCTATCTAAGCTTTCGTTTTCAACGGGATTACGCTTTTTTTGCCATTGTCGCCCTGCTGCACGACGTTTTGATCACTTTAGGGGTCTTTGCGGTTTTAGGCTTAATTGCGGGGGTAGAAGTGGATAGTTTATTTTTAGTTTCCCTCTTGACAATTGTGGGCTTTTCTGTTAATGATACGGTGGTAATTTATGATCGCGTGCGGGAAAATTTTGTCAATACCCCCGAATTATCCGTGGATGAAATTGTCGATAATGCGGTGAGTCAAACCCTAACTCGTTCAATTAATACCACCCTGACCACTTTATTGCCTCTGGTGGCGATTTTTCTCTTTGGTGGCACCACCTTAAAATATTTTGCCCTAGCTTTAATTATCGGTTTCGTGGCGGGGGCCTATTCGAGTATTTTTATCGCTAGTACCCTACTAGCTTGGTGGCGCGGTCGTTCTCATCGACCCACAGTCAATTACAGTTAGGATGCCATTGGTGAAGAATCAGTGGTTCTTGGATGGGTCGTAATAGTAATTTCAACCTGTTGATTGAGAAGACCCAAAATTGAGATCAAACGGTCAATAGATTCAACAATTTAAGCAAAAATTCAGGGATACCAGACAACAGGGAGAACTTTGAGAATTAATAGAGACGATTCTCATTTACAAATTACCCAGGGTAAGCGCATCTTAACAATCCTTGACAAAATGAACTTTATGTGAGTTGCTTACCCACGATTCAGGCATATTTGAGGAGAATTTGCCATCTCAATTGTTAAGCAAAAATCGACCAAATGGGTCGAGTTCGTAACTATTCTGATTGACTGGTATCACTGGAAATGCCCACGCGGATCACAAAATTGGCCAATTGTCAATAGCGTTTGAGATGCTCTCACCCTGACAAATTACCGAAAATTAATCGTAAGGAGATAGAAAAAATGTTTAGTTTAAGTGATTTGAGGAAAACTGAGGTCTATCAAGATATTTTAGAGGAAGGCGAGGAAAAAGGGAAAGAAGAAAAAGCTCGACAAATTGCCCTAAAAATGCTATCTGCTGGTTTTCCTGTCCCAGAAATCGCCCGATTTACCGATTTATCCCCCGCAACTATCGAGGAACTACAAAGACAAAACGCTCGCGATGTTTGATAATATTTGTAAATTTATTGCCGAAAACTTCTCCGATGATCTAGCCACTTGGTTATTGGGTTCTCCCCTCCCCTTAACCGTCCTCGACCCGACGGAATTACAATTAGACCCCATTCGTGCCGATTCTCTGATTTTTTTGCAGTCAGAGGAATTGATTCTCCATACCGAGTTTCAAACCGACCCCGACTCCAAAATTC
>NZ_JADBUP010000102.1:0-75173 GCF_020245605.1 Microcystis sp. M061S2
TCAGGTTGCGAAAGATGTACCACCTCGCATAGAGGAGAGCAATGAGACTGTCGAGGTAGCTTATGACACCATCGACTGGAACGGAGCGGGCCGCGAGTTAGGAGAGGGAATCTATGAAGCCTACGAACCGCAATCCATTAAGATTCACCGTGCAAAACCGCACCCGACACCGCTCGTCCAGTCCGCTGCTATGGCCTCCATTGCGCCACCGAAGCCTACTTACAAGCCACTCTTGCCGAAGCGCGTCATCACAGATGGTCTGTTATCTGATGCACAACTTGAGACAGTTATCTTCGCAGGCAACGCTCACGAGCAGTTCCTCGCAGGTTGGTATCAAATTGACGGCACCCTCGATGAAATGAAGCCAGCGTCAGAACAGACTGAAGGAGCAGTACGGATGCGGCGCGGCTATTTCAATGGTGACGGGACAGGAGTGGGTAAAGGCCGCCAAATTAGCGGATTTCTCCTCGATAATTGGCTTAGAGGGCGTAAAAGGGCAATCTGGATCTCCAAGAATGAGAGCCTCCTCGAAGATGCTCGGCGTGACTGGTCAGCCCTCGGTGGCGATGAGAACCAGATCGTGCCGCAGTCGAAGTTTAAGCTAGGGGAGGCGATCGCCCTCTCCGAAGGTATCCTGTTCACCACCTACGCCACCCTGCGAACCAATGGCAGGGAGGGAAAGGCATCGCGGCTGGAGCAGATTGTAAGCTGGCTCGGTAAAGGAAGTGACGCGCCCATTGTCTTCGATGAGAGTCACGCGATGGCAAATGCAGCCAGTGAGAAGGGAGGGCGGGGAGTCAGGAAAGCATCCCAGCAGGGAATTGCGGGACTGCGGCTGCAACGGGCACTACCCAACGCCCGCATCCTCTACGTTTCTGCAACGGGAGCCACTAAGCTAGAGAACTTGAGCTACCTGGAGCGACTAGGACTTTGGGGAACGACAGATATGCCATTCCGCAGCAGAGAGCAGTTCTTGAGCCAAGTGGGTATGGGTGGAGTTGCTGCCCTCGAAGCGGTGTCGCGGGATCTCAAGGCACTTGGAATGTACGTGGCCCGCTCGCTTTCCTTTGAGGGGGTGCGATACGAGATCATCGAACACGAACTCACTCCAGAGCAGGAGGCAATCTATGACCAGTACGCCGATGCCTATCAGATTATCCACCAGCACATTGGCGAAGCGTTAGCTGCCACCAACGTACTCTCCGAATCGGGTAAGGCGCGTAATGGGCAGGCAAAATCCGCAGCCTATTCTGCCTTTGAGGGAGCCAAGCAAAGGTTCTTTAATCACCTCCTCACCTCGATGAAGTGTCCCTCCCTGATAAAGGCGATTGAGCGGGACTTAGCCCAAGGACACGCGGCGGTGGTGCAACTGGTCTCCACCGATGAGGCACTGCTCGACCGGCGCTTGGCAGAGATACCGACCTCCCAATGGAGTGACCTCCAGGTGGACGTGACTCCCCGAGAGTGCCTCTTTGATTACCTGCGCCATGCCTTCCCCGTCCAGCTTCATGAGGTCTGGACTGACGATGAGGGGGTGGAGCGGACGCGCCCTGTAGTTGATGCAGATGGAAATCCTGTCTTGAGCCGAGAGGCGGTACGCCAGCGCGATGAGCTAATCGAACGGCTGGCACTTCTCCCACCAATCCCTTCCGCATTGGATGAACTGATCCAGCACTTCGGGCACGAGGAGGTGGCAGAAGTAACGGGGCGCAGTAAGCGCATCATCCGCGAAGTTCGCTCTGGAAGCGACCGGCTCGTCCTCCAGCGGCGTAGTGCTACTGCCAACCTCGCTGAGACGGATGCCTTCCAGAGTGACCGCAAACGCATCCTTGTCTTCTCCCAAGCAGGTGGGACAGGGCGCAGCTACCATGCCGATTTGAGTGCTGCCAATCAGCGGTTGCGCCGCCATTACCTGCTACAAGCCGGGTGGCAGGCTGATGTAGCGGTACAAGGACTCGGACGCACTAACCGGAGTAATCAGAAGCAACCACCCGTCTTTTGCGTCATGTCAACCAACGTCAAGGGAGAGAAACGCTTTACCAGTACCATTGCACGCCGCCTCGACTCCCTCGGTGCCCTCACCAAAGGGGAGAGGAAGACCGGAGGGCAGGGGCTGTTCCGAGATGAAGATAACCTAGAGTCCCTCTACGCCAAAGCTGCCCTGCGCCAACTATATGGAGCGATCTACCAAGGGCAGGTTGAGGGCTGTTCCCTGGAGCGGTTCCAGACAATCACGGGTCTGGCGATCGCTACCGAGGAGGGGAACTTCAAGGATGATCTACCGCCGATGTCCCAGTTCCTTAACCGTTGCCTGGCAATGCGGCTTGATGACCAACGACGGCTCTTTGATGAGCTGGAGGTGCGGATAGCCACCAAGGTTGAGGAAGCGATTGAGGGTGGGGTCTATGAAGTTGGTGTCGAAACCTTGCGAGCAGAGAGCTTTAGTATCCTTGAACGAATGGAGATCTACCGCCATCCAACTACAGGGGCGATTAGCTATGCGGTCAAGATTGAGCGCAAGCAGAAGGCTCAGATACTCAGTGGCACGACAGCTATCGAGAGGGCGATTACCCAAGGAGGCATCCTCGCCATCAACGAACGCTCTGAACGCGCTGCCGTAGTGCTGCCCACTAACAGCCGTATGGCAGACAGTGGCGCTCTTATCCGTCGTGTCAACCTGGTACGCCCTAGTAGCAATGAGAAGGTGTCAAGGCAGGACTACGAACGCTCTCACTGGCGTGAAGCACGGCAGGATGAGTTCTTAGCGATTTGGAATGAGGAGGTGGGCGAAATACCCGAATATGTCACTGATACCTTCTATCTCATCACCGGCTTATTGTTACCGATCTGGAACAAACTCGACCCGAGCCACATGAAGATCTACCGCTTGCAAACTGATGCAGGAGAACGGCTGCTCGGACGCATGGTGCCGCCAGAGGTCATGCAATCGGTCGCTGAAACCTTTGGCATGACTTGCCAGCTCACTGCACGAGAAATCTTCCACGCAGCGTGGGAGCGTCAGGAATCGGTACGGCTCACCCAGAAGCTCAGTTTGCGGAGTTGTACCGTCGCAGGGCAACGCCGCCTTGAGATTGTTGGATTCCTCGGTCATAGCGAATACCAGTGGCTCAAGTCAGTGGGTGCATTCGGCGAATACATCCAACACCGACTGAGGGCTTTCGTGCCTGCCAATGAGGAGGCAATCAAGGTAATAGAGCAGGTTCGGCAAGCGGGATAGGACAGGAGAGAGGAGCAGCATCGCTCCCTCCTACCGTCCTTTTTTGCCGCTAGCGCGGTGTTGCTCTACATCGAAAAGGAGCAGAAACCATGCACGTCCGACAGACTATTGAAGCGTTTGGCATACCCTACGTTGAGTATGGTCATGATGAACCAGAAGTAGAGCAGCGCATCTGTATTGAGTTCACACCGCGCACCCACCACCTTGATGATTACGGGATTCCAGAACCCGCCTTCAAATTCTGCGATGAGGTAGCCATGAGACAACAGTATGACCACTGTGGGTCGAACAACATCGACTTCTCAGAGGAACTCGATATCTTCCGCATCTGCGCGATGGAACTCGTTGAGTACCGTAGCCAAAGAGGAGTACTCACCGACGCTCCCTACTGGCGCTATGGCATTCGCTATGCGCGGGGAACGCGAGAGCTGATCTGGTTCGAGGAAGATGAGTTAGTGCGACCCGTGCCGCCATCGGAAGGGGAGTTTTAAGACATCACGAGCGATGAGGATGGATCACTTGATGCTTATGGATAGAAATCGCTATATAGCAAAAAATGGGTTATTTAGGACGCTTTCAATTTTCAAACTCTTATCAGTCAAGGGTTTCAGCGATTGATTGTCCTAACCACCCCGATCTTTGCTATAGGCATCCATATCTATAGTTAATTTTATCCCCTAGTGTAAAAGGAAGACTGGCAATTCTAAGAAGTGCAAGGAGGGACGATCGCTCTTTCTCAACCCGTAAATCCCCGATCCACCAAAACGCGCATGACCCATTCGGAGAGGGTTAGCTGTTCGTTTTGAGCAGCCTCTTTCATCTTCTCTTTAAGTTCGTCTGGGACGCGGATCGTGATTATAGACGTGCGAGTCCCTAACCCCTTGCAATCCACATACTGATTCTTGCCCAAGGGGTTGCCCACATGGCCTTTAGGCGCACCTCTTTTTTTCTCCGTCATCTTTCCTCGCAGGAACTCTTGAATCCAATTTTAGCAAAGTCCATCGTTAGCCAGAGAAGACAAGGTAAAATAATGGCACAGGATACGCAGTGAGGTTTGAGGTTTTTTTAATGCCAAGACAGAGAAAGGTTCAAGAAGTAGTACCAGTGCCAGAAGATGTGCAGGTCGTTGAAGTAGAGTCTGTTCCCACAGAGGTGGTTGTTGAAGAAGTGGGCGAACTCGTGGCTGAAGAGCCACAAGAGCTTTCAGAACAGGAGCAACAGGAACGAGACCGGCTCGAACAGCAGATCGTCAATTCATTTTACCAGGCGGGGATGGCACTGCGGGAGCTGCGAGATAAGCGGCTGTTCCGTAGCACCCACAAATCCTTTGAAGAGTATGCCAAGGCTATCCTCGGATTCACGCGCATCCGCCTCTATCAACTCATGGGTGCTGCTCGGGTCTATGAGAATATCCGACGAAATGTTAACGCGCCGTTAACATCACTGCCCACCACCGAGTATCAGTGCCGCCCCCTCGTGAAACTGAGCGAAAAAGAGCAGATTAAGGCGTGGCAGATCGCCCTGGAGCGAGCGGGAGAGAAGACTCCAACTTCGGTAGCGGTGAGGCAGGCTGTTCTGGAGATTGAGCAGCGGGCAGCTAAGAAAAAACCAATACCGTTTGCGGTCAATGATGTCGTGCGTATTCGCGTCAAAGAGAATCCAGAGTTAGCTGGACTGGGCGGACATCTCGCCGTTGTCAAAGAAGTCAAGTCATTTAGCTGCGTCATTGAATCCGCTTTAGGTGAACGGGTCGTACACCCGCAACATTTGGAAAGTGCCGGTCTCAAACCCGAAGTAGAAGAGGAAACTCGCCAGATCGTCCACCGACTTGCCAATCTCCACGAACAGCGTTTAGAGGATGCTTTGGTCGGGTACTTGCTCCGATATTACGCCATCAGAGAACTGTTAACCGCCGATGAGGAGGAGGTGCTAAAGGTATTAGAGGGACAGGGCAATAGCATGGTGAGGGCTGATGAGAAGACGGAAGAGGGCGAGATTGAGCGGTAACTGAGTACCTTTCGTGGCCAATTAAGAGGCCAATTATGTCCGATTATGTCCAATTAGATCGCTCCTAGTGGATACGGACTACACTCAACGACTCCATTGCACTCCAGGCGCGTTGACGGATGCTAGCGCATCGCTGGGATAGCCATAGCATACCGGAGCAAACCTATGACCCAGTTCATTCCCTGGCACCTCAAATACCGACCCCAAGTCCTCAAGGATCTCTACGGGCAGGAGATCGTGCAGAAGAGCCTGTCCAAACTGATTAGTTCGGGCAAGATGCCTCACGCCTTACTTTTCTCTGGGCCGCGAGGGACAGGTAAGACCTCCACCGCCCGCATTGTTGCGAAGTCTCTCAACTGCCAGGACGGGCCGACACTGTCTCCTTGCGGGGAGTGTCCAGCCTGTAAAGCCATTGAACTAGGCAACAGCTTTGATGTCATCGAAATTGATGCTGCATCCAATAACGGAGTCGATCAGATCCGTGAGTTGATTGCTAGTTCGATGCTCTCCCCCATCCAAGGCTGCTTCCGCACCTTCGTCCTCGATGAAGTTCATATGCTGACGGCGCAGGCGCAGAATGCGTTTCTTAAGACTTTGGAAGAACCAGCACCGAATACCCTATTCGTGTTGGCGACGACGGAGGAACACCGATTACTCGACACCATCACCAGCCGCTGCCTGCACCTGCGGTTCAAACCGATGAGCGCAGGCGATATCGAAGCGAGTCTCACTGACATTGCCCACCGTGAGAGGATTGCCGTAGAAGATGGCGTGTTGCGCGCTATTGCTGCCAGCAGCAGGGGCGGGATGCGCGATGCCATTCAACTCCTCTACCAACTGTCCACCACCAGATCTGAAGGCAAACCAGTCGGCATTGCTCAGGTGTACGAAGCCCTCGGCGACCTCTCCCCGCAACAACTGCAACTCATCGCCCAAGCGATCGCTGGTAAGGATGCTTACAAAGTAGTTGCCTACGCCCAGAAGATTCGCGAACGGAACATGGAGATCTATCGTTGCTTCGAGTCACTCCTCGCCCTCTGGGGGGACTTGATTGCATTGAAGCTGGGATGTTCTAGTGACAAGTATCAGGGCAACAGTTCCTTGCAAGGAACAGACCTCGTAAACCTTGCCGGAAACTTTGAGTTAGAGTACCTCAAGCAGAGCCTCCACTATCTCGAAGATGCAGAGCGGCGCATGGCTACCTCGCACAATAGCAGCCTGTGGTTTCTGACCACCCTGTTGGCACTACTCTGATTGGGGAAATGACACTAGCAATGCTCTACTTAATCACAGGATCGGATCGCTTCCGCGTCCAGGAAGCCACCACCGCCATTCTCAAACAACACCAGGCGCAACGGCAAACCTTCGGAGAGGGGGAATTGAGTGACGCAGTTGCAACGGCGATGACACCCGCCCTCTTTGGCAAGATCGCTGCCGTCTGTACCGCGAAGTCCCTGAAACCAGAGTCCGAGAAGCTGCTGAAGCACGCCAGTCCAGACTTGCCCAATCCGCTCATCTTGGAAGTGGAATCCCTCGACGGGCGGACGAAACTAGCCAAGGCTCTTAAGGCTAAAGCGCAGTGCTATCAATTCGACCTAATTCCCAACTGGGATCGGAAGACACTCTCTGCCGAGGTACTGCGCCGCTCTCGTTTGTTGGGGCTTACCCTGACATCGGATTGTCTCAACTATCTCGTTGAAGCTGTCGGCAACAATCTGGGGCGGATGCAGCAGGAACTCGAACTGCTCGCCACCTATTCTCCTACCATTACCCTCGAAACGCTCCAGGTGCTAGTACCGAACCTCGCCCAGAGTGCATTCCAGATGGCGGACTCACTGCGGACAGGGGATGCTGCCAGCACGATTGAAATCTGTCGAGGGCTTATAGAACGCGGCATCCATCCCCTCGAAATCCTTGGTGCGCTCGCCGCTCAGTTTGAACGCTGGCTCAAGGTCAGAGCGGCACTGGATGCAGGGAAAGCTGACCGCCATGAAATTGCCACCTTCGCCGGAATCGCCAATCCCAATCAGATTTATTACCTGAGCCAAGAGGTTGCGGGCTTAGAATTCGAGTACCTATCGGGGTTCCTAGTCGCCCTGCACGACCTCCAACACCACTGCAAGCGCGGGCTGGAGCGGGAGCGCCTGCCTCTGAAACTCGCAGTGCTGGCGAGCTTCAGAGGCTCCTGATTTCCCCAATCATCTCGCCCCCTAGCGGTGGCATTGCCACAGAGAGCGACAAACCGCCCATAACCATTAATACAGTCGCATAGGGGTAGAAGAAGGTTATGTTATCAGTCTTTGTAAACGGAGCCTGTAGTGGCAATCCGTCCGTTGGCGCATGGGGCTTTATCCTCCAACGCCAAGAACAGACGCTCTTGGAGTACTTCGGCGTTGCTGAGGAAGAAAAGACTACCAGCAACCGCATGGAACTGGTCGCCGTCATCGAAGGAGTAAAGTCAGTCCTCGATTTCCGTACCGACGTTCCCATTCGCGTCTTCAGTGAATCGGGATATCTCAGGAAGACCGTCACCGGTAAGTGGGCGAGAAAGAAGAACGGAGATCTGTGGGAGCGGTTCGAGTGTCTCACTGAGAACCACAACATTGAGTGGAAGTGGGTCGAAAAGCGAGCGAGTTGTGAGCCACACAAGCGAGCCAATTCGCTAACCAAGCTCGCGCTCGAAAGGCGTGAGGCTCTTGAGTCCGCCAAGCGCGTTCAGTTCGACCGCACCGCGCTCATTGCTCCCACACTCCACTTCCTCGCTACCCGCAAAGGTGGGTATGCCAAAGGTGCCCAGCACGAGATCTGGTTTCCAAGCAACCACGTCCTCACCCTGCGCCGCATCGGTGAGACATCGGCCTGCCTGCGAGCCAAGTTAGATGGCGAACGATGGAAGCCGCTCCCGGTCAATCTCAATGTATCGGCGAGTTCCCTTGAACCGACCCTCACCGGAGAGGAGGTGGCTCACTTCCTTGCTGTTGCCAAAAAGCTGGTCATCAAATAGCAAAAGTTCGAGTGAGCGCACAACTTCAGCCGCGTTCGCTCACCATTTCACCTCGCTAGGAGTCGGCGGACGCTTCAATGACTCCACTCATGTTCACATCACAAAGATAGAGGTTTTTAGATATGTTTGAGCAGATAGTTTTAGAAGTATTTCTCTTCTTCGCAATCTTCTCCTTTCTGTGCTGTCTTCAGTATCGTCCAGCACCACAGGAAACGCCAAAGCCAATCGAGCAGCAGATTAAGGAGGCGTTCGCTCTGATGGACGAAACAGCAATCACTCCTGCTGACGCTCCTGTCGTAGAGAGCCAGCCACCAACAGTCGAAACTAACCCAGATATCCAAGACCACTCTTCTGCACCAACTCGCCAGAAATCCACCGGACGGGCGACTAAAAAGGTTGGCAAATCAACCAGCACGGCACATCTGGCAGCCATTGAAGGGATCGATCTCGATAGATTGCCCCTGCGCCCCGCCCGCAAAGTGTGTCAGGCGGTTGGTTTGCCTCAAAAGGTTAGCGGCAAGAACCTGCCCGTCGCCACCCTGCGGCGGAACATCCAAGCTCGGTTACAGGAAGAGCCAGGATTGGTACAGGTTGTCGCAGAGGTGCTGTCGGCTTGAAGGTAGCTGATAGTCACGAGGTTGTTGAAAGGGTTGTTGTTCTTTAGGGGAGTGCTTGTTTGGGCATTCCCCTATTTTTTGTGCGCCAGCTAGGGCGCGAATCTAAAGGGTGAAAGTCCCAAACGGGCTGAAGTGAACTGGTCCGTATAGCCGAATCCAGGGTGTTGTCAGTCGCGATGCGGAATCTGAAAAGGAGGAGTGCGAAAGCCTGGCCGAACACACAGAAACCCGATAATCATTCCCGGGAGTGTTGGCGACTCAGCGATGGATGAGGAAGCCTGCGTTCACTCTGAACACCTAGAGTCTGGGCGACGAAGTCTCGTCGTCCGGTATTGGTGGGGGATGTAGGCTTGCTTATTTTCGTATCGGGAGCTGAATGCCCCCTATGAGCGCAATACCACGAGCATAATCTCTACTTGTCCCCGACGTACGTTGTGGAACCTCGTTATCTGCTGGTGCCTTATCTTGTCGGATGAGCGAGGGGTCGTCAAACACTGCGGAACCTATTGCTCCCAACCCTCCGAACATTGACCCTAGTGCAGGAATTGATACATCAAAACAAGAAACAACAACGTAAGCATTCACACCCGCCACACCTGCACCTGCAACTGCGAGTAAGGCCCGACCAATTCCTTTTATAAGAATACCAAACGAGTTATCCTCATGTCTCAGAATGAGTCCTGTATCGCTCAGGTTAGAACTGCTTTGGGCATTTGCATGCTCTTTGATTTGAGATGATAACCTTTCGATATTTCCTCGTGTTTCTGTACCAAAATTTTCTAACGTAATTTCACTACTGGGTTGTATTTGAACCCGATTTATGAAATCGATCGCAAGAGCATTAGGTAAAGTGTGACCAGGGTAAATTACGGGGTGCATACCAGTAACCAATTCATGCTCGAACGCCAAGAAATTTGGTTCACCAATGTTCTTCATACCCTCTCGGACTTTGTCTAGAGGACACTTGCGCACAAGGGTATCAGCAGATTTCCAGAAGCGGTTTGAAGCCGACAACTTTTCAAGAGCTATGTGAAGCGTATTGGCAGCTTCACCTATTTCGCCAGCATTTAAGTATTTCTGGGTTTTTTCATAGTCTTCTACCAAATTCGCACCATCAGTAAGACCTTCAATCGTCTCAACCTCAACATCAATCGTCTCAATATCTGACATAACGACCACCTGACATTATTTTGATAAACACTTGGGGAGTCTACTCTATTTTAGTGTGTTTTCTTCGGAACGAGCTTGGGTAAAGTTCCCCTCTCTTTCAGCGCGTCCCGGCTAGCGCCGCCCTCATGGACGAACCATCATCATCGAGGTTTATCCATGACACAAACGATCCAACCGACACACCCCAACACCTTCCGCGTCGGCATCAATCCGAAGCTCCTGGAAAAGGCCAGGAATTTCTTCAATGCCAGCCTCACGGACATCTTGAACGAGTTGCTCCAGAATGCGCGACGTGCGGGGTCCACCCATGTGGCGATCGCCTTCAACCCGACAACTATGACGATGACCGTCGAAGATAACGGGAGCGGCATCTTCCGCCACGGCATAGCCATCGACTTAGGCGGCAGTGGTTGGGATGGCGCGATGCAGGCGAGTGAAGACCCCGCAGGCTGCGGGTTATTCTCCCTGGCAAGTCGCACCTGCATCATTGAATCCTGGGGCAAGAAGATCGCCCTCAACGAGCGCAAGTTCTGCGGACAGGAGGACGTGGCGATCGCGCAGGGTGATGACATCCAAGGGACTCGGATCTCCTTTTCCCTGACGGAGCAGGAGGCCAGGAACTATCAAGCGATCGCCCAATCGTGCGCCCTCTACTATCCGCTTCCCGTACTGGTCGATGGGACGGAACTCCCTCGTCAGTCGTTTCTCAAAGACTCGCTCCACCAACACTTGTGGGCAGGGCTTACCCTCGGTGTGGTCGAACATCACTGGAAGAATCAAATCAACTTCCACGGACTGGTCATCGATACACACTTACCCAAGGTGGAGTGGCACTGGAAGCGCACCCTCACTGTATGGATTGACGTTAGCGATTGCCCCGACCTGCAACTGGTGCTCCCCGCCCGCAAGGAGGTTGTCAGAAACCAATTCTTTGAAGATATCCAAAGAGAATGTCACCAAGCTATCTACCAGTACATCGCCCTCCAATGCGGCAACGGAATCCCTCACCAACTGCCCTATCAGGATTGGCTGCGGGCGAAAGAGTTGGGCATTGAACTGCCCGAAGCGGCACGAACCCTCAGCGCATACGCCCCAAGAACGGCAAACCCAGATGATCGGGAGTCAGCGGAAGAGGTATCAGTGGCAGAGCGCGCCATCGTCTTCGATGTCGATTTAGAACCACTGGATGCCCAAGCCTTCTGGCGCGGCTTTGAGAATGCCGGGCTGCCGTACTGCCTCGTCGCTGCTTGGGATAAATACCGAGGGTACTCCTGGTACGAGCAACTTCCGAAACTCTCTGACGTTACGTTTCAGATCCAGCTCGGCGAGCGGGTATTGACTCCCGAAGAGGCAGCCACTGAAGCTGGACACCTAAGACCAGATGGGATCATCGTCACAGCAACTATCGCCCATTCAGACGGCACTAGCGAAACAATCTCGTTCACTACCGATGTAGCCTTCTATGTTGAAGAGGTATTCTACTGGTCTGAAATGGAATGTGTGACACTTTTCGTAACCAAGGGCAGCACCATTGAGGTGGAGTGCCTAGTAGAACTGCTCAAGCAGAGTTTCTTCTATCCGTCCGACGACAGTAGCTCAGATAGCTGGACGACCCAGGAAGAGGATTTCACGGAAGAGGCGACTTCAAGAGCGCACAAAATCCTCTCCTGCGAGGAGGTGGCTCGCCAAGAGCGCATCCGTCTGGTGGTTGACCGCCACCTGCGCTGGCTCTTACCGCGAGACAGAGAGACGGCGATTCGCGTAATGGCAGATGGAGGGGTGGCGGTTGAGTTTCGGGAATAATGTTAACGGCGCGTTAACATTACGAGCAGGCAAGCTGCCAGTTAGAGGGAGCAGCGAGCGAGGGTAGGAGGAAACCGTTTGGTGCAATCCGTCTTTATGTCATAATCGACGGCAGACATACCCGTAATCCCGTCTGCTTAGTGCCATGCCCAAACAGCCCCCCTCTCTTCCTGACAACTACGAAGCCTTTGTTCGAGGGCTTAAAGAGCGCATTCACACCGCTCAAATTAAAGCGGCTCTCGCGGTGAATAAGGAGTTGGTAATGCTGTACTGGCAACTAGGGAGAGACATCCTCCAGCGCCAGGAGCAAGAAGGGTGGGGGGCTAAGGTCATCGACCAACTATCGAAAGACCTCAAACGGGAGTTTCCAGATAACACAGGGTTCTCTCCCAGAAATCTTAAGTATATGCGGGCATTTGCCGAGGCTTGGCGGGATGAAGCAATTGTGCAACAACTTGTTGCACAAATTCCCTGGGGACATAATGTACGGCTGCTCGACATGGTTAAGTCTCCAGAGGAACGCCTCTGGTACGCCCAGCAAACGATAGAGAACGGCTGGAGCCGCAACGTCCTGATCTTGCAGATCGAAACTGGTCTTATCCACCGCTCAGGTCAGGCTGTTACCAACTTCTCGCGGACTCTGCCAAGTCCCCAGTCCGACCTGGCTCAAAGTCTCCTGAAAGACCCCTATAACCTCGAATTCCTCACCATTAGCAAAGATGCCCAAGAGCGAGAACTAGAACGGGCGTTGGTGAACCATATCCGAGATTTTCTCCTCGAACTCGGCATGGGGTTCGCCTTCCTCGGCAATCAATATCCGATAGAAGTAGATGGCAGGGAATTCCGACTGGATTTGCTCTTCTACCACGTCAAACTTCACTCCTACATCGTTGTAGAACTCAAAATGGGCGAGTTTGAGCCAGAACACTCCGGCAAGATGAACTTCTACGTGGCCGCCGTCGATAACATTCTCCGTTCTCCGAACGATAACCGCACCATCGGCATCATCCTGTGCAGGAGCAAGAGCAAGACAATAGTCGAGTATTCCCTCCAAGGGATGGAAGGGCCCATTGGTGTCTCAGCCTTTACACTACCTGCTCCCCTAAATGAAAACCTCCCCACTGTCGAACAGCTTGAAATGGAGCTAAACGCTGTTGAGATGCCGCCCGAAGGAGACTCTTCACCCATCGAGCCATAAACAGAGGTAGTGCTCGTTGCTACATTCAAGAGAGACAAAAGAGGAACTCATTATGGCCATAGAAAAACACATCGCTCTATTGGAAGATATATTGGATGAATGGAAAGATAGAATTGGAAATGATTATTTAGGGTATAAAAACCACGTCTATCGCGTGATTCATTTCTGTTTTGCCTTGCACGACTGTGACATCGAAGACCGAGAGAAGATCATCATTGCTGGCTGTTTTCATGACCTTGGAATCTGGGTGGACAACACCGTTGATTACCTTCCTCCCTCTATTGCTCTGGTAAAAGAGTATCTAAAGCAAAGGAATCTAGAACATTGGAGTCCTGAAATCGAGCTGATGATCGATATGCACCACAAGCTCAGAAAGTATCAGGGCGATCGCTACCCACTGGTTGAGGTGCTCCGCAGAGGCGACTTGGTGGACTTCTCGTTAGGGATAATCAAATCGGGACTGCCTACCTCCTACATCAAGAGCGTCAAAGAGCATTTTCCGAACGCAGGCTTTCATAAGCGACTTCTGCAACTAGCGCTCGGATGGTTTGCTAAGCATCCACTGAGTCCGCCACCATTTATGAAATGGTAGCGCCCGCCATCACGGACTAACTCGGCTAGCGCCGCTCCAGCGCGACATTATGCCGATTAGGATCATGCACAAAACAATACCCGATCCCCTCAAGCTCCTCCTCTCTAAACTGAAGGCGATGGGAGCTACCAAGATTGTCATCGAATACTACGGCGAGGGCGACAGCGGGGACATTGACCCTCCTGAATATGACCCGCCCACTCTCGCAAGGCATATCTCCGCGCAGGAGGAGAACCTACTCAGCCGATTCGTTGGGGAGCGGCTCGAACCTGGCTGGGAGATCGACAGTGGCAGTGAAGGGTGGGTCACCTTTGACTTCACCAACGAGCGGATCGTCCACGTCCACAATTCCCGATATACCGAGTATGATACGACCAAGCTGTGTTGGGATTTCAGCGGGGATGCGGTCGAGAACGATGCTGACATTGAAGAAGAAAGCGATCTAAAGCCGGAAATGCCCATCATCCAACTCCCCTCGACTGTCCATGACTTGAGTAACCTTCTCAATCGAACTGAGACGCAGCGCACCCTGCTACAATTCTGGCTCGACTTCCCCGAAGTAGAGAGCCTGACCTTTCAAGGTAACTTTGAGTACGATGACGAGGGCGGATATGTCAGGTGCATCTCCCTCGCCGATATCTCGTTTGTCAGCGATGAGGCGATGGGGACACTCAGAACAAGGCTGAACCACAGCAATACAGACAGCGATGAGAATCCCGATTGGGAAGAGCTAATCTTCCAGAGTTGCCTACCCGATATCGAAGAGGCTCTCTGGTGCGAGAAACTGGTGCGGCCCGCCCATCTTGAACGGGAGATTACTGCCGTTAACGCCAAGATCCGAGATGCGGTACTGTCAGTAGCCAGAGAGCTGGGAGGACGGGCATGATTGGACTGAGTACAACAGCGATCGGGCAGCGCCCGCTATCTGAATGCCTCGCCATCTATGAGAAACTCAAAGCAGAACTCTCGCTCGACTACCTCGAACTCGCGGTAGGGACCCGCTGTGACCTCTCGCTTATCCCGCCTGACATTCCGCTCGCCCTCCACGACCGCTGCTTGTACGATGGTTCCTACAAAATCCCGTTCTCCATCGCAGAGCCTGAAAGCTGGGAAGAATATCGACAGCGCATCATCGGGCGAGACGTGCGGATCTTCTCGGTACACCCGCCTCGGCGGGGTGAGCTGTCTCTCGACGGGCTTAAACGCCACTGCGATGCTCTTGAAGCGTTGCTTGGGATCCCCGTCTGTCTGGAGGTAATGCCCGCCCCTAATTACTGGCTCTCTGCCGAGGATTTCCGCAACCAGCCCGATGCTCTGTCAGACATCCCTCTGCTGCTCGATATTTCCCACATAAATCTCTGGACAAAGGGACGAGAAGCAGAGGTCAAAGGCTGGGTTGAACGGCTGCTGCCGCAGGCGCACCGCGAAGCGGATCCCTGCGGGATCGCCATTCACCTCTCCCACAATAATGGGCGCACCGACTCTCACGACATCATCCCTTCAGGCATCTGGTTTGAAAAGTATGTAGCAGAATGGAACGCCCGCGGCCTCTTCATCACCTATGAATCCCTGCCGGAAGCATTCGCCAAGTACGAGCGGATGGACAAGCAGCAGTGGAAGAAAAGGAAAGCGCAAAGAAGCGAATAGACCTCGTTTTGACTGCTATTTCCAGGGGCCGGGAGCCTCCCAGGTTGTAACAACTGAATTACGGTCTAAGATGGGGGCAATGAATTCAGCGATCGCCTTCACGACTTCAGGCAGAGAGGTAGCTGTCGATTCTTCGATTACTCTCTTAAAGAAAGCGTTCCATTGTGTTACTTTGAGAGGGTTGTTGGCGAATGTTCCGGTAAGTCCGAGAGGAAGGTTCGTCAACGGTGAACTGCCCCGCCTCTTGAAGGTTGCTTCTATTGCTAACTTAAGCGATTCACACTCGAAGTTAAAGTGCCGCAAGAGATAATAGATGTCGAAGTAGTCCTTCATGCGGGTGTTCTGCATTCCGTGGATGGCCATCGCGTGGAGCTTTTCAGCGATCACCGTCTCCATTCGATAGGCTCTTAGTCTGGGAGCCGGTTGGTCAAGAAGAGTCGGATAAATAACTTCTTCCGCTGGCGGTACTACAGCATCGCCAATACCAATATCGACCTGCAAAGGAAGCCGTGCGGTTCCTAGGTATGCCGTGAGCGTAACTCTGGCTCCGACATATTCATCAAGGGACTTGATCTCTTGAGACTTCACAGATGCTTCGTCAAATCGAAGGCCATCATCTTCGACCTCGAGATGGCAGATATCCCTGAAGGTTTCAGCTAATGCGCTGAGCGAGGAATTGCCAAAACCAAGAAGGTCGAGGTCACGAGTACTTCGATGGGGCATCTCGCTCCACAGGGCAAATAGGGAAGCCCCCTTGAGAACAAACCGAGAAGAATGCTTGGAGCATGATAGACGGTAGAGAAGCCGTTCGACTCCATAGCGGGAGAGGATTAAATTGAACTGCATTCCTCGCTCCCGAGCCAGATTCAAAAGTCTGGCGTGGACTGATGCGGCGACGTTCCTTCCCTCACTCATACTTGAATGGCCTCAACATACGGTCGAATCACGTTAGTGATCCGGCAAATTTCTGAGTATCTCCACAGAGCATCCACATTCATGCGCCGACCAACCCACGCTTCCTTGAGTGCTTCAAGTGCGACATCGAGGCCGATCTTGTTTCGGTACTTGAAACAGTCAGCAATCGTCTTTTCGAGGGAATAGATAGCGACTCTACGTCCTTCGATCTGATGGTACTCAATCCCTGCGCTCAGTGCTGCACCAGAAGCTCGCATGATGTGGAGTGGTGGATAGGTTAGGCGGGGTTTGCGGGCTCTCACGTCAATAGTGATCCATACTTGATGTGGACTCTGGGTTCCAATCCCGTGAAACTGAAGTGCTGAGAGCAGAGACACGACAGCGTGAGGGATGCTCACCGAAACTTCAACCAGAGAATGATGCTCAGAAACTTCGAGTGATGGTAGTTGATACAGTCCCCAACCTGTGCGTTCAAGCATCCCCTTTCCGACCAGTTCCAGAAGCACCGTTCTCGGCGCATTAACATCGCGGGGTCGAATAACCCCGAGTTTCTTTGCCTTTGAGATAATGTGCTTCTCGTAATTCATCCTTCTATAATACAATATGTTGCTAGTTATTTACAAGTATCAACATATTGTATTACTTCCTGCTTCCTATGTAACGAACATCTTGAATTTACTCACCTTAACCTTATGTATCAACTCTCAGACCGCGACAAGGCGACCATCTTTGCCGCCCTACGCCACTGGCAGGCCACAGTGAACGCTGACGAACGGAATGCGTTCCCTCACTTTGCCGAGGACATCGAGCCTCTCTCGGATGAGGAGATAGATGCCCTCTGCGAACTGATGAACACAGAGACGGTTGCTTTGAGCCAATAGACAAGGCTAGCGCCACTATCTCTGACCTTCTCGGAGTCAGATACCGTGATTTATACAGCAAGCTACTTCGAGCCACATAACCACCACGGCTCACGTATTTCAATCTCTCGCTCCGAACCGCACAAGATAGCAGTGGATGAGAAACTCGCTATCTTCGTGCCGGAGCAGAGAATTCTGTCTGACTACAAACGCGGGAGCATTGACATAGAAGGCTACATCAATCGCTATCGAGAACAGATGCGCCGCTCATTTCCACATATCCGTGCTTGGTTGGACAGCCTCGACCCCAGTGTTGATATGACACTCCTGTGTTGGGAGAAACCCGGTCAATTCTGCCATCGAAATCTGGCGATCGCTTTTGTTGAACGTTACCGGCTGGATTGCTTCGGCGGACGGGACATTGCCCATTGAGGCACTGGTGGAGGATGCGGATAGATATTACGTTCCGCATCTGCTTCCTAAGAACTCGCTAGCGCGAGAGGACTCGAGCAAATCACTTGGAGGACTCTCATGTCTCAGAACAACAAGACCACAGCTAACATCATCAACTCCGTTACCTTAGTGGGGCGGGCTGGAAGCAACCCTGAAACCCGCTACTTTGAATCGGGCAGCATTGTTACGAAAGTCAATGTGGCAGTACGCCGACCAGGGAAGAATCAAGACCCTGATTGGTTCCCCGTCGAAGCATGGGGCAAACAAGCTGAGGTTCTGGCTAACTATGTCACTAAGGGCGACCAAGTTGGCGTTATTGGTGAACTGCGCTTCGACCGCTGGACGGACAAGAGCACTCAACAGGAACGGATCAAGCCGGTCGTCCGTGCCATTCGCATCGAACTGTTAGGAAACAGCAAGGGTACTACTGCTGAAGCTCTTCAGGGACAAAACCAAAATTCACCCAACATGGATAGCCTGGAGGACATTCCGTTCTAGCGCGTACCACAGAGGCGGGGGCAATCGTCCTCGCCCTTACCCGAACTAGCGTTCGCATAAGTTGCATACACCTAGGAGACATTCATGAATTACGCACATTTCAAAGCTCGCGTTCGCACCGTTGAAGAAGGCAAAGAAGGGCTCCTCACGGGCTTGCTGACAATCCAGTACTTGAATGGCACTGAGGCAAATGGTGCAGTGGCAGGAGCTGTCACTTTGCCCTATGAAACCTCGGGGCGAGCAGCCGAAACCATTCGAGATCGCTGCGCTGAAAACTACCTTCTTGTGGAGGGCGCATTGCGAGTCGAACCACCAACCACCGATGCTCCCAACCATAGCGTGTCACTGAAGATATTTAGTGCCGCACCAATGGAACCTCTGCCAGTGAAGGCGGTGGCTATGGCGGCTTAAGGAATCACAGCTCTTTCCCTACCAAGAGAAAGGGCTGTTTTTTAATTAATTTCTGACTAATAGTGAACATCTCTATGTATCTCTAAACAAAATTTCTCACCACTTGTACTTTTTACGCGGAAGATGGGAATAATTAGAGTAGGGTTGTTGCTTTGAGGGGATGTTTTGCTGACGAAGAGAGTGCCAATGAATCTTGAAAATGGACAGATAGTCCGAGTTCGTTCTCGTCAATATATTGTCGAGGAAGCTATTCCCCCCACCATTCTAGGGGGAGATACTTTGGTAAGACTCTCCTGCTTAGAAGACGATGCACAAGGACAACAACTTGAAGTGTTTTGGGAACGAGAGGTTGATGCCAATCTGGTAGGAGCTTCATCTTGGGAGTCTGTGACTCAGAAAGGTTTCGACGATCCTCGCTATTTCTCGGCATACCTGCACACCCTCAGATGGAACTGCGTTACCTCTACAGACCCAAAACTCTTTCAAGCCCCTTACCGAGCAGGGATTGAGGTCAAATCGTACCAGCTTGAACCGCTCCGCAAGGCACTGCTCCAACCGAGGGTATCGCTCTTCATAGCTGACGATGTTGGGCTAGGAAAAACCATCGAAGCGGGACTGATCCTGCGTGAAATGCTCATGCGGCAGAAGATTAAGCGTGTGGTGATTTCCTGCCCTCCCTCTGTAGTACGCCAGTGGCAAGAGGAAATGGAGAGTCGGTTTGGTCTTCTGTTCCAAGTCTTTGATCGCGATTATGTCGCTGCCAGAAGGCGGGAACGGGGCTACGGGATTAACCCTTGGACGACTCATACCCGCTTCATTATCTCTCATGCGCTCCTTCGAGATGAATCCTATGCAGCACCGCTTCGCGATTGGTTAGGGGACTTCAATTCTACTTCGATGCTCATTTTGGATGAGGCGCACAATGCTGCCCCTGCCAGTGGCTCTCGCTACGCCATTGACTCACAACTTACCCGCACCGTGCGAGACCTAGCCCCCCGCTTTGAACATAAGCTTTTCCTCTCGGCAACGCCTCACAATGGGCATTCTAATAGTTTTGCCGCCCTGCTTGAAATTCTTGACCCCCAACGGTTTTGTAGAGGAGTACCAGTAACATCAAAGCAACTGTTGGATGCAGTAATGGTACGGCGGCTGAAGCAGGATCTACGAGAGATCGGCGATGCCGACTTCCCCGAACGTCAGATTATCCCCATCATCATTGATGGACTCCATCAAGATGCCCCCGAGCTAAAACTCGCTCGATTACTCCAAGAGTATCGAGGCTGTCGTGAGGAACGCTTGAAAAATGCAACGAAGTCTACCCAGGCAGCAGCGATGCTGGTCATGACTTCGCTCCAGAAGCGTCTCCTCTCTTCAATTGAAGCATTTGCCCGTACACTGAGCGTACACAGGAAGGCGATCGAACGACAGGCTGATAAGCAACGGAGCAAAGCGAGCCGCAACCTCTCGCTTCTCAAGGAGTCTCCAGGGTGCGATGATGATCGCGCCGAACTCTCAGAAAAAGAGGTAGAAGCCGAAGAAGATTCCCAGATGGCGGCGGCCACCCAGTTGTCTGCCGAAGCTGTATCGGAGCGCGAGCTAGAACTTCTTGACGAGATGGCGAGGATTGCAGGATTGACGCGACATCAGCCCGATAGCCGTGTCAAGGAATTGGTTGAATGGGTTCGTGTCAATCTTTGTCCCGATCTGGGCAAGGGAGGTGCGGTGTGGAATACTCGTCGAGTGGTCATCTTTACCGAGTACACCGACACCAAACGCTATCTTGAAGAGCAGTTAGGGCAAGCGATCGCATACTCCGACAGGGAGAATGACCGGATTGATACTTTTACCGGCGGAATGGGAGATGAACGCCGTGAATTGATTAAAGCAGCATTTAATGCTGATCCAGAACACCATCCACTCCGCATTTTGATCGCCACCGATGCAGCACGAGAAGGAGTGAACCTTCAGAACCACTGTGCTGACCTCTTTCACTTCGATGTGCCCTGGAATCCGAGCCGTATGGAGCAACGCAACGGCCGCATTGACAGGAAACTTCAGCGCCAGTCGGTGGTGCGGTGCTACTATTTTCACCTACGACAACGTCCTGAAGATCGGGTGATTGATGTGCTGGTCAAAAAGACCGCAACCATTCAGCAAGAACTGGGAAGCCTCTCGCCGGTCATTGAGAAAAACGTCGGAAAACTCCTCGATCGCGGCATTCGTGCCAATGAGGAGCAGAGTCTCGTAGCTGCTATCCAGGGAGCAGATAACGCTAATGAAGAATCACAACTGCGCGGTCGTTTCATTCAGGAAGAGCTTGAAGCCGTTCGCATCCGTAAGGAAAAGCTCATTGAGCAGCAGACACTACTTGAAGCGATGCTCCATGACTCCAAGCTTTGGCTGGGTCTGGACGATCGCCATTTTCGAGATGCCCTCTCCGCCTCTCTAGAGATTTTGGGCGTAAAACCCCTTGAACCGCTAGACGCACAGGAGACAGTCAAGGATATAGAGCGTGCCAGGTGGGTATTGCCTGCACTCCACGAACGAGCCGGAGCAGATCCGACGTGGGCGACCACGCTCGACACCCTTAGAGTGCCTCGCAAGAAAGGCCAGAAGCTGTGGGATTGGCGTAAGGAAACAGGGATCCGCCCAGTGGTCTTCCGCGACCCAGGAACCCTTGATGGCAAGGTTGTCCACCTTCACTTGGAACACCGCCTCGTGCAACGTCTTTTGGGACGCTTTCTCTCTCAAGGGTTTCTCCATCACGAACTGACCCGCGCCTGTGTCTGTCTTACCGACGACCCCATTCCCAAGGTGATCGTCCTAGGGCGGCTCTCCCTCTACGGTGAACGAGCTTCACGACTCCACGACGAAGTGGTTGCTGTGGCCGCCCAGTGGCTCAACCCGGAAGCACGAGGACGAGGGAAACTACGCCCGTTGAGCGAGACAGAAAAAGCGGACGTTCTCCAAGAATTGGAACATTGCCTTGCCACCCCCCGACTCCGAGAAGTCCCGAACTCCCTCCTAGAACGATGTAAGGAGTACGCTGCCAGAGATGTCGCAGATCTGCTCTCCCATCTTGAACGTCGCGCCCAGACTCTCGCAGAGAGAGCAACCCGAAAGCTGACCGAGCGGGGTGAGAAAGAGGCGGTTCAAATGAAGAAGCTGCTTGAAGAGCAGAGAGCGCGGATTCTCAAGCATGAAGCCAAGTATGAATCCCATTACTACCAACTCGAACTGTTTCCGAGCGAGGAACTCCGGCAGCTTGAAGCTGATCGCCGCCACTGGCGAGTTCGGGTAAAACAGTTGGAAGAGGAGATTGAAACAGAACCAGGGCGAATCCAACAAACTTACGAAGTCAAGGCTAACCGCATCGAACCAGTCGGTCTCATCTACCTCTGGCCAGTGTCGAATTAGGGAGGAAATATGACATTCGATCCAGAAATCTATTGGCATAAAGAATGGCTAGGACTTCTCCAGCCAGTCGGATTGGTCGTTTCACCCCTTGCTCTGGTTAAGGCACAGGCGGTTGTGGATCGCTCACGAGCCGTCGAGTTGCAGCAAAACCTGGAGGGTTTAGTCTGTGCTGAATCATTAGGCGGAAGGATTGAGGAGAGGACGGCGTGGATTCAGGATTTTCCTGTATTTGCCGAGCAAATTTTGGGATGGATGCCAGAAGACTTAGTGGGAACAGCAGGGCAAGAAGAGCTTCCCGAAGGGCTAGAAGTTGTACTTCCTGACTACGGTGAGACCTTGCGCCCTACCTATGCCGTTCGAGAGCCAGATAGCGGACGCTGGCTGATGCTGATTCAATCAGTTGACCCCGGATTGCCCTTGGATGAAATTGACCCAGAGACTGAGAGGGGAAACGGCTGGAAAGCAAGGCTACAAGCTAAGTTTGAACGGTTATTGCGAGAGACACAGATTCCTATTGGGCTGTTATGGAATGGAGTTGAGCTTCGGCTGGTGTATGCTCCCCGTGGAGAATCATCGGGACATCTCACGTTTCCTGTGCAGGCGATGACTGAGGTTGCAGGTCGCCTCATCTTAGGTGCCCTTGATATGTTAGTGGGCGCAGACCGCTTGTTTAATGTACCGAGCGATCGCCGCTTGCCAAAGATTTTAAGTGACAGTCGGGACTATCAGGCTGAGGTTTCAACTAAACTGGCAAGTCAGGTACTCGATGCTTTGTGGGAACTGCTTAGAGGTTTTCAGTCGGCAGATGCCGCCGTTAATGGGGCATTGCTTCAGGGGTTGGCGAAACAGGAACCGCAACACATCTATGGTGGTTTGATTACTACCCTCATGCGGTTAGTATTTCTCCTCTATGCTGAAGATGAGGGGTTGATGCCTGATGATGAGGTGTACCAGCAGAACTATGCAGTATCAGGGCTGTATGAGCGTCTGCGTGAGGATGTGGGCAACTATCCCGATACGATGGATCAGCGATATGGAGCATGGACGTGGTTGCTGAGTTTATTTCGTTTGGTCTATGACGGGGGAGGGTATGTACCCGAATATCTGCCAGCACGACACGGACAGCTTTTTGAGCCAGATGAGTATCCGTTTTTGGAGGGGAGAAGTCGTGGGAGCCATTTCCATCCCGGTGAGCCGGTGGAATCCCCGCGCATACCCGATGGTGTAATCTACCGCGTACTGGACAAGCTGCTCATGTTAGATGGGGAGCGGCTTTCCTATCGTGCGCTTGATGTAGAGCAGATTGGCTCGGTATATGAAGCGATCATGGGCTTTGAGGTGAAGGTGGCGCAAGGCTTATCCATTGCGGTACGCCCCAAGGATGTGGTGGTCAATGTCGAGCAAATTTTAGCAGAGAAGCCAACAGAGCGAGCGAAGCGACTACAAGAGGAAGCAGAGTGCAAGTTGAGCAGCAAAGAGAGTTCGGCACTCAAAGATGCCAAAACACCCCTAGAACTGGTGGCTGCCCTCGATCGCAAGGTATCATCGCGCACCCCGAACCTGTTGCCAGTCGGTTCACTGTTCCTACAGCCGGGAGAGGAACGGAGGCGTACTGGCTCCCACTACACGCCTCGAAAGTTGACCCAGCCTATTGTAGAGACAACTCTGCGTCCCGTATTTGAGGGTTTAGGAGCGCATCCTACCGCAGAGCAGCTTTTGGATCTCAAGGTATGCGATTTAGCGATGGGTTCGGGGGCATTTTTGGTGGAAGCCTGTCGACAGTTGGCTGAGAAGGTGGTGGAAGCTTGGACGCGGGACGATAAAAGTAAGGATTTACCTGACGATGTTGAGCCACTCTTAGCTGCACGAAGGTTAGTAGCCCAACGATGTTTATATGGCGTAGATAAGAATCCCTTTGCGGTGAATCTAGCCAAGCTCTCCCTTTGGCTGGTGACTCTGGCGAAGGATCGACCCTTTACCTTTGTGGATCATGCTCTAAAATGTGGAGATTCCCTTGTTGGGGTAACACAGGCAGAGATAGGTTCCTTCGGCAAAATATACACGCAAGATCTGGCTCTGTATGGACTCTTGAAACCAAGCATTGATCGTGCCAGCAAGTATCGCCGAGGGATTCAAGAGCGCGATGCGAGAACGGATGAGGAGGCTGAAGAGAAGGTTCAACAACTTAAAATAGTCAATGAAGAACTTGAAGATGCGCGACTAATTGGGGATACAATCACCGCTTCTTTTTTTGATGGTACAAGTAAGAAAGAACGTGAGGAGAAGCGAAAGGAATATGCGATTCTTGTAGCCAAGTGGCGTGAGGGGGTAGTTGAAGGGAAAAAGATTGAAAAGATTTCTGCAAGCCTAAGAGATGGTGGTAGGCCAGTTGTCCCCTTTAACTGGGAGATTGAGTTTCCAGAGGTGTTTGATAGGGAAAATCCAGGATTTAATGCGATTGTAGGAAATCCGCCCTTCGCTGGCAAAAATACTGCTATTAACAGCAATCCGGTCGGTTATTTGGATTGGCTTAAGGAAATTCACCCAGAATCTCATGGAAATTCGGATTTAGTTGCTCATTTTTTCAGACGGGCATTTAATATCCTTCGTAAATCCGGCACGTTTGGCTTAATTGCGACCAATACTATTGCCCAAGGTGATACCCGAGCTTCAGGATTACGCTTTATCTGTAACAACGGTGGAAGTATCTACAACGCCCAGAAGCGGTTAAAGTGGCCAGGTTTAGCAGCAGTGGTAGTGAGTGTGGTGAATATTTACAAAGGAAATTATTCGGGAACGAGAACTCTGGATAGTCGTTTGGTGCCAAATATCAGTGCCTTTCTCTTTCCCAAGGGCGGTAATGAGAATCCACAGATCTTGTTAGCCAATAGTGGCAAGAGTTTTCAAGGTAGCATTGTCTTGGGAATGGGTTTCACGTTTGATGATACCAACCCAGAGGCGACACCTATCGCTGAAATGCACCGGTTAACCGAGAAAGATACTGGGAATGCTGAACGAATTTTTCCCTACATCGGTGGCGAGGAAGTTAACAGTAGCCCCACTCATTCCCATCATCGCTATGTGATTAATTTTGGGGAGATGAGTGAGGATGAGGCACGGAAATATCCTGATTTAATGACGATCGTTGAGAAGAAGGTTAAGCCTCAGAGACTAGCGCAAAAACGAGAAATTCGGGCAAGATATTGGTGGCGATTTGGAGAAACCACACCTGCACTGTTTAGAGCCATCGCCCAATGCGATCGGGTGTTGGTTATTTCTCGGGTTGGTCAACATGGATCATTTACCTTCTTATCAAGTGGACTGGTTTATTCTGAGTCATTGGTGGTCTTTCCGTTGAATACTTACGCCGCTTTTTGTGCAATCCAATCTCAAAATCACGAAATCTGGGCCCGCTTCTTCGGCTCATCCATGAAAGATGATCTCCGCTACACCCCCACTGACTGTTTTGAAACCTACCCCTTCCCCGAAAACTGGGAAACCGACCCCACCCTCGAAGCGATCGGCAAAACCTACTACGAATATCGCGCTGCCCTCATGGTACAAAATAACCAAGGATTAACCGACACCTACAACCGTTTCCATGACCCCGCCGAACGCGCCTCTGATATTCTCAAACTCCGCGACCTCCATGCTCAGATGGATCGCGCCGTTCTCGATGCCTACGGCTGGTCAGACATCGACACTACCTGCGGCTTCGCCCTCGACTACCTCGACACCGACGAGGATAACCTTCCTCCCGAAGCCCAAGAACGCATCGCCTCCGGCGACCTCTTCTTCCCCACCGCCGACGAAGCCTGCGCCTTTGACAGTATCGCCCGCACCAGCAAACGGAAACTCCCCTGGCGCTACAAATGGCCCGAAGCCACCCACGATGAAGTCCTCGCCCGCCTCCTCGACCTCAACCAAAAACGCCATCAGGAGGAAATTTTAGGAGGAAAACACGCCCAAAAGAAGGAAAATGCCAAAGTAACGCAAAAACGCAAAGGCAAAAAAGCACAGGTTGACTCACCCCAACTACCGCTCTTTCCCTCCCAGGAACTACCATGAAATTAAACCAGAATAAAAATGAGGAGGCGAGCTATGCCCTTACAGTTAACCATTACCTACCCTGATACATTTCCTGATGCTTTAGGTAGCACTAAAGAGCAATTTGAACAGGAGGCTAAATGGGCAATGTCAGTCAAACTTTTTCAAATGAAGCGGCTTTCATCGGGCATGGCTGCTAGTTTATTAGGGGTAAACAGAACTGCCTTTCTAATGAAACTTGCTGATTACAATATTCCGCTCATTGACCTAACAGAAGAAGAATTATTATCTGATTTAGCAAATGCCTAAAACCGAGAAAATTGTAATCAACACATCCCCCTTAATTGCGCTAGTTGCTGCTTGGGGTGATTTAAGTATTTTATCATCATTAAAAGAATATGCTTAGTCACAAGATTAGATTGAGTCAAGTTGTCACTGATTTTGCTCTCAAACAAGCAGGGGAGGAAGAATAAATGACAACACCCGCAGAAGTTCGTGAACAATTAGTTGAAGCTCTCCAGCTCGACCTGGTTGGCCCCACCCCCGAAGATGCCCTTCACGCCGAAGAAACCATCCCCCAGGCACCTTCCCTCTGGTATCTCACCGGTTTTCTCGTCCCCTATGAAGCTTCCCTCAGCCAGCGTTCCGATGATACAGGTGATGACGACCTCGATGAAGTAAGCCGCACCTCATCGGGAGACGATGAAACAACACCAGAGGCTGCTTCCGCCCGCAAAGCCCTATTCCCCTCTTCAATTGGTTTAAGCTTTCTCGTACCCCAGGAGACAACCGCTCTCAACATCTGCGTCGATTGGGGAGACTATGCTCCAGTGCCTCAGGAGGGAGAGGAGAACATCGCTGAAACCCGCCTGCAAACACTTACATCCACACCCTGGCAACGAAGCCCGCGTCAGTCTTGTCTGCGAGTGCCTCTGGGTCAAAATACCACGCACCTTGATGTACCAGAGAGTGATGGACTCCAACTCGTCCTGTCAGTGCGGAAAGTCAATGCCAATACGAAACTGCCACCGGGAACTAAAGCTGTCTCCCTCTTCCTAGTTAATTCCCGCCAGCCAGCCCCAGATAGTGAGCGAGACATCGCCTACATCTTTCAAACCAAACTCACGGTGCAAACTGAAGCTTGGTTTGTCCCCCGTCCTGATTTGCGAGGACAGACTCTCGATGATGACGATGAGCGTATCGCTGACCTCCAGTATCGGAACGACTATGAGTTTGCTGTCGGTCATAACGTCTCAGCCGTTGCCATTGAAGATGGAAATGGACAATGTAAGGAGATCCGTAGCGCCTGGATACCTTCGGCTGAGGTTGAAAAGGTCATCCCCTCAGATATTGAAGAGGTCGAACTTGGTATGGAAGCCTTAAGTGAGGCGACCGATGGGGCAGCAGTGCGGCAGATGGTGGGACCAATGGTCATCGCCTACGCTGCCTGGATTGGAGAGCAACGCACCAAAATTCCCCAAGAGCCAACCTGTAGAGTTCAAGTGACAGAGGAACTCCTTCACCGAGCACACAATGTCAAAGAGCGCATCACCGCCGGACTTAACGCCCTTGATGAACCCGATGTCTTGGAAGCGTTCCGCATCACCAACCGAGCGATCGCCACTTCAATTCGCCAGCGAAGCTGCCACGAGCGGGATGACTTAAGCCCTGATGAAGTTGCCCCTCCCCAGTGGCGGCCGTTTCAGCTTGCGTTCCTGCTCATGAATATCGTCGGGCTGGCCAACCCTACCCACGATGAGCGCAAACTCGTGGATCTCCTCTTCTTCCCTACAGGTGGGGGTAAAACGGAAGCCTATCTCGGACTGGCAGCCTTTACGATGGTTCTGCGGCGGCTGCGTCACCCTGGCATTCAGTCAGCAGGGTTGAGCGTCCTCATGCGCTATACCCTCCGACTCCTGACCCTCGACCAGCTTGGACGAGCAGCAACCTTAATCTGCGCCCTAGAACTTGAGCGACAGAAAGATGTCGAGAAGCTCGGGCGCTGGCCCTTTGAGATTGGACTCTGGGTGGGACAGACCGCAACCCCGAATCGCATGGGCAAGAAAGGCGACAAGGACGACAATACAGCTCGGGCGCGTACCCTCGCCTACACCAACGGCAAGACCCAAATCTCCCCCATTCCCCTGGAGAACTGTCCCTGGTGCGGCGAGAAGTTTACCAAGAACTCCTTCCAACTGCTGCCCAACCCAGACCAGCCTACTGACCTGAGCATCATCTGCGTCAACCGGAAACGAAGAAAAGATGGCAAACCGGCCTGTTCCTTTCGAGGCGATCGCCCTCTACCTATCCTCACCGTTGACGACCCAATTTACCGGCGACTCCCTGCCTTCATCATCGCCACCGTGGATAAATTTGCCAACCTCCCGTGGGTTGGGGAAACTGGCGCACTCTTTGGGCGCGTGCATCGTTACAACGAGAATGGCTTTTACGGGCCAGCAGCGGTCAATGGGGGAGGAAGACCCCTCGATACGCCACTCCCGCCCCCAGACTTAATTATTCAGGATGAACTTCACCTCATCTCCGGCCCCTTGGGGACGATGGTAGGTCTCTACGAAACGGCGATCGATTACCTCTGCTCCTACGAAGTCAACGGTGTGCGAGTGAGTCCCAAGATCGTGGCTTCCACCGCAACAGTACGGCGGGCTACCAGCCAGATTCGTGCGCTCTTCGGAAGGAGTGCCGTTGAAGTGTTTCCGCCACCAGGTCCAAATCGGCACGATTCCTTCTTTGCTAAGACTGTTCCCGTTACTGAGCGGCATGGCCGCCGCTATGTGGGCATTGCAGCACAGGGTCGAAGCCTCAAGGTTGTCCTGATGCGTTCCTATCTTGCCCTCCTTGGTGCAGCCCAGAAAGCCTGGAAAGAAGCAGGAGGGGACAAGAATCCTCAGAACCCCGCAGACCCTTACATGACCCTTGTTGGCTACTTTAACTCCCTCAGAGAACTAGGAGGTAGCCGCCGCATTGTGGAGGACGAAGTGAAATCGCGCCTTGAGTCCTACTCATTGCGCCGCCGTGAAAATGAGACGAAAGGACTCTTTAATAACAGAACCATTGCCGATGAACCGCTTGAGCTAACCTCACGGGTGAGTACTGGTGAGGTAGCAGAAGCCAAGAGCCGCCTAGCCCAGACCTATAACCCGAAAGAGCGGCTGGATGTGGTGTTAGCCACCAACATGATCTCCGTGGGACTCGATATTACCCGCCTCGGATTGATGGTTGTCTTAGGGCAACCCAAGACGGTGGCTGAATACATTCAAGCCACCAGCCGGGTGGGACGGGATGATAGACGGCCCGGGTTAGTAGTCACACTCCTCAACGTTCACCGTCCCCGCGATCGCTCACACTATGAGCGATTTCAGGCCTGGCACAATACCTTCTATCGAGCAGTGGAGGCGACGAGCGTGACCCCTTTCTCCCCTCGGGCTATAGATAGAGGGCTCGTCGCGGTTACGGTAGCTCTTGCACGACTCGGATGCTTAGAACTGACCGCACCACTGAACGCCGTCAATATAATTGAGCATCGGGACGAACTCAATTTTGTAGTCGAGGCGATCTCCGAGCGAGCCGAGGCTCAGAATCTTGATAAAGAGTCCTCAGAAGAACTTCGACACAAAATTAGGAAACAAACGCTCGAACTGCTCGATAATTGGATGTATCTCGCTAAGGAGAAGGGAAGTTTGCAGTATCAGCGAGAAGTGGGACAGGCACCGCCGCTTCTGTTTGACCCTCTCGATCCCGATCTCGAGAAACAACCAGCCGTAGCTCGCCAATTCAAAGCTCAGAGAAGTTTACGAGATGTGGAGCCAACGGTGAACCTTTGGGTACATAATCCCGATGGGTTTGAAGTTGAGGAGGAAGAAGAAGTATGAGAGCAAAAGGACAGCAGCCACCGACAGGAGAGATCCGCCAGAGTCAGATCATTTCGACCTACGGACCAGGGTCGATGGTCGATCTACCGGATAAGTCCGTGATTATTGGCGGACTC
Organism: Microcystis sp. M061S2; assembly: GCF_020245605.1. Classification (NCBI taxonomy): domain Bacteria; kingdom Bacillati; phylum Cyanobacteriota; class Cyanophyceae; order Chroococcales; family Microcystaceae; genus Microcystis; species Microcystis sp. M061S2. Next base: position 29,884 of record NZ_JADBUP010000102.1, read on the forward strand.
AACCATTGGCTTTTTGGTGAGCAAAAAAAACGAATCTTTGAAGAACGACTAGAAGAACGGGTGAGCCAACTTCTCGGGGTGTCACCGATTGCTCTCTATGAGCCTCCTGCTAGCAACCAAGAGGTAATGAGCGGGCGCACTGGCATCCGCACCTTCATGTTTCCGGCTTGGTTTGTGGCGCAGGTTGAGGATAGATGGAGATCACCGACAGGAAAGGAGTACCGCACCCGGCCTCTCCTACCTTGGAATCGTTTGGTCAGTGGGAAATACCTCGACCGAGATCGTAAAAAGCGCCCAGTAGTTCCCATTCGTTTTGTCCAAGCCTGCGTCAACGGACACATTAGTGATGTCGAATGGTACGCCTTCGTCCATCAAGACTTCCAAACGAGCTGTCGCGGCCAACTCTGGCTGGATGAAGGTGGGACGGGAAGCGATTTTGCCGATATCTTCGTTCGTTGCGAAGCTTGTGGAACTCGCCGCCCACTCTCAGACGCGACGATCCCGAATGCTAAGTCTCTCGGCCCGTGTCAGGGAATGCGCCCCTGGCTCGGTCCCAATGCCAGGGAAAAATGTGTGAACCCAGATACGGGCAAGACCCCACAAAACCGACTCCTAGTCCGTTCGGCGAGCAATGCCTACTTTTCTCAAATCTTGAACGTCATCTCCTTACCCAATGCCGATGAAAGACTGCGGGATGCGGTGAACAAGGTGTATGAAGATTATCTGCAGTACGCGGAAGATATAGAGGAACTTTGCCGAGAACGCCGTAAGGAACGAGTGGCCAATGCACTTGAGGGATTCAGTGATGCTGCTGTCTGGGAAGAAGTTGAACGCCGTAAAAGTGGACGACCGAAGCAAGATAAAACGATCAAGCAGATTGAGATAGAAACTCTGCTATCTCAACCTGATGCCATCGGGGAAGATAAGCCAGAAGGTGATTTCTACGCCCGCAACCGAGACCTCAAGGGATTGGAGAAAGAGCTTAAGGAAAGAGTAGAGCGGATAGTTCTCGTACACCGCCTGCGGGAGGTGAGCGCCTTGGTTGGGTTTACGCGGTTTGAGCCAGCGATTCCTGACATTGATGGGGAACTGAAGCTTAATGTCACTCCCGCAGCCCTCGACCTCGATCTGAGTTGGGTTCCAGCAATTGAGAATAAAGGGGAGGGGATATTCCTCTCCTTTCGACCGGAGGCGATCGCCTCTTGGCTTGCCCGAGAATCGGTGAAGGAGCGAGGCCGAGCGTTGCATAAGGGATTTGAAGTCTGGCTTAAGTGTAAGGGAATTGCGCCCAACCAGTTTGGATTCCCCGGACTCCCCTACATCATGCTCCATTCCCTCTCCCATCTCCTGATTACCGCGCTTTCCCTAGAATGTGGTTATTCAGCGAGTGCGATTCGAGAACGGATTTACGCTGGTGCTTCTGGCTATGGCATCCTCCTCTATACTGGGTCGTCAGGGTCTGAGGGGACCCTGGGAGGACTCGTACAGGAGGGAAGGAGGATAGAGGAGCACTTAGCAAGTGCCTTGGATATGGGGAAGCTCTGCTCCAACGATCCAGTCTGTGCCGGACACAAACCAGATGAGACATACGAAGAGCGATTTCTCCACGGAGCCGCCTGTCACGGTTGCCTCCTCATCGCCGAGACCTGTTGTGAACGGAGAAATGAGTTTCTCGATCGCGCTCTCGTCGTGGAAACCGTAGAAGGTTTGGATGCTGCCTTCTTTCCCACCTCAGGCTTATGACATCTCCTTTTCTGAGCCTGAGTAGACCGGCGCTAGTTAACCTGGCGATCGCACTAGAACAAGGTCGCCTGATGCTTCCCACTACGGTCAGTGCTCTTAGTGGTTCAGTCCCCCCTGAACTCTGCGGGGCAATAGAGTCGGAAATCAACTATCTCTATGACAGTGGAGCCAAGGCCGCCCATATCGCCTATACGCTGAGGATGATGGCAGCGGAACGGTATGCTGCTCAAGGAGAACGGGATAAAGTCGATCTCGTCTGGACAGGGCACGCAATTCCAGGCTCTGAGAGTCGTGATACGAGTGTCGTTGTCCGTGAACTGTTTGCGTCAGCTCTGAAAAATGTCCTGATCTCCAGCTATGCCCTTGATAAGGGCATAAAGGCTCGGCATCTCTTTCAGGTGCTCGCGGACAAGATGGACGCAGATCCATCACTTAGGGTGAAAATGTATCTCAATGTAGATCGGCCATACAGAGATGAGAGGCCAGACTCAGTCCTCCTCAGGGAATTTGCAGAGGGATTTCGCAACGAGATCTGGCCTGGAGAGCGACTGCCCGAAGTATTTCATGATCCGCGCTCACTAACGACTACTACACAACATACACGAGCTTGCCTCCATGCTAAATGTATAGCGGTAGATGATGAAAAGCTCCTGGTAACCTCAGCCAACTTTACTGAAGCGGCGCACGAGCGAAACATCGAGGCGGGCATTCTACTTGCTGACCCGTGGGCGGCACGGGCAGTGCGGATTCAGTTTGAGAATCTGGTTGCCAAACGAATTCTGCGGCGGGTTCCAGGATTGTGATCACTAGGAAAAATAGATCTTACAACGTTTCTCATTAACATGAAGTACACTTTTATGGCTGAAACCCTTATCCTGCAACGATCTGTGTGTACTTCACCATTTCGTGACATCAAAAAAATACCAAAGAACTCCATTCCCCGTCGATGCTAACCTGCCTAAGACCGGATCCAAAGCCGAAAGAAAATTTGACTAAAAGGACAAAAGGTCTGAACTAGCCTCCTCGTGGAGGAAATGATTTGTGATGCTAAAATATATTTACCAAATTGGTAAACTAAATTATAGTTCCATATAAAAGTCGCCTAGAAAATTGTAGAGGTAGCAGTGTGAGTCGGGAGCTTATCAGCAAAGCAACACGCAACGAGTTTCGAGAAGTGCTAGTCGGATTCACTCTTCGTCAAATTGAGCTAATTTTTGAGGGAGCAAATATACAGGCGAATCTTAAATACGCCCCTCAAGTTGGGGGTCAGAGAAGGTCTCTTGTTGAACAATATTATTCAACTATTAATTTTTGCTCAGAAGAAGATGTTAATAGGTTAATTAAAGCCTATGGTGAAGTTGTGTTTCAGTTAGAACGCCCAACTAACAATAATGGCGTGAGCCAAGAAGTAATCGAAAACATCAAGCGGCGAATGGAACTAGACGGGTATCGTTATGAATCTGGTCGTTTTAATTGCATCTCTGGTAGAGAACTCTCACTTCTTCAATCCGTTAGATCTCATGCAGTCAAACTCGACATGGAGGGGTTGCATATCCAAGTAGAGCGGCTGTTGAGAGCGGCTGATACAGATCCGCCGTTGGCGATCGGAACGGTAAAAGAGCTAGTTGAAACGGTTTGTAAGACAATTTTGGAAGACAAAGGAAAAGGGATTGAATCCACCAATAAAGATCTCCCTGCTCTCATTAAGCTTGTTCGAAAAGAGCTCTCTCTTCTATCAGAGGATATTCCTGAATCAGCAAAAGGAGCAGATACCATTCGCTGTCTCCTTAGCAATCTCGGCCAGATTGTTCAAGGGTTAGCAGAGTTACGAAACCTATACGGCACCGGCCACGGTCGATCGGCCCGTTCAAAGGGAATCAGTTCTCGTCATGCAAAGTTGGCAGTAGGTGCGGGGGTATCGCTGGCAACGTTTCTTTTGGAAACTCATCTGGAACGCTCTGAAAATTCCAGCGACGTCTCAAATGAGGTTAATTAGGGGAAGTAACTATGACCAGATTGATTCACCGAAGACGTTTATCTTTAGCTACGATGGCATAATCGATCCAAATGCTCAAGGGCTTAACCGTATATATGATGAGGTAACCAGTTAGATCTCAGCAACATTATCGGCTATACCCAAGATCAGATCCGAATCCACAAGGAATTTTAGCTAGACTGAGAAAAGGTCTGAACTAGGCTTCTCATCGCAACAATAGTTTATACTAGTAGCAAAATATTTACCAAAATGGTAAACTAAAATATAGTTACATGAATGGACATTACCTTCGCTGACGGCAAACTTCAGAAGCTATGCGAGCAGCAATCGGTCGCCCAACAGAAACTGGGTCGAACCTGCGCTCGTAAACTTCGCTCTCGTCTCGCTGACCTTGCTGCTGCCGGGTCGGTAAGGGAGCTGGTGTCAGGGCGGCCGCATCCCTTGAAAGGAGATCGCGCTGGGGAGTTTGCTGTAGATCTAGAAGGTGGGAAACGACTCGTCTTCAAGCCAGCTAATACTCCTATCCCTATAAATGAGGATCGAAGTATTGATTGGTCGAAGGTCACTCGCGTCTGTATCGTTTTTATAGGGGACTACCATGACTGAAATTACACGCCCCTTCACCCCTGATTGGGTCTCTCCTCCTGGTGATACCATTCTGGATCTACTGGAGGAACGCGATTGGACGCAGGCCCAACTGTCAGAGCGTCTGGGGTACACGACAAAACACATAAGCCAACTGATTAACGGCAAAGCACCGATTAATGAGGAGACTGCGCTTAAGTTAGAGCGGGTACTAGGAAGTACCGCTGGATTCTGGCTTAACCGGGAGGCTCAGTACCGCGCTCAACTTGCCAAGATTGAGGAGCAAGAGCGTTTGCAAACCTGGACTCCCTGGTTAGATGAACTTCCAGTCAAGGAGCTGATGCAGCAAGGAGTAATCCCAAAGCGTCGAATTGATGCTAAGAGTAAACCTGGCATTGTCAGGGAACTACTACACTTCTTTGGTGTGGCATCACCAGATGACTGGCAAACCTTTTACGTTGGGATGGAGTGTGCCTTTCGTCGGACGCGAGAGGCTCAAAGTGATGTGGGAGCGATCGCAGCCTGGATTCGGCAAGGGGAAATTCTTTCGGAGCGGCTCGACTGCCCGAAGTACAGTAAGCCAAAATTCGAGAAAGCGGTGCGAGAGATTCGCACGCTCACGGTGCTAGACCCCGAAGAGTTCGGTCCAGCGATGCGGAAGCTCTGCTGGGAAGCGGGAGTGGTATTTGTGATTGTCCCGTCAATTCCAAGGGCGCACGTGAGCGGGATGGCTCGGTGGTTAAATCTCCACAAGGCACTGATTCAGCTATCGCTCTACGGCAAACAGAACGACCGCTTCTGGTTTACCTTCTTCCACGAGGCAGCTCACATTCTTCTTCACGACAAGAAGGATATCTTCCTAGATGAGTGGGATGGGGGAGCAGTAGTGCAGTCAAAGCAGGAGGAAGAAGCAAACTGCTGGGCACGGGAGTTTTTAATTCCGCCGCAGTACGAGGTAGAACTACCCAAGTTGAAGTCGAAGGATGCTGTAATTGACTTTGCCAAGCGGATTGGAATTCATCCCGGCATGGTGGTAGGACGGCTTCAGCACGATAAAGTGATTGCTCCTACTTGGATGAATGGTTTGAAGGTAAGTTTTCGGTTCATAGACGGTAAATAAAGGTATGAAAAGGCACGCATCTCAACTAGAAGAATTCAGGAGGTAATGAATGGCAAGAGCGATCGCTGCTCGCAATCAAGGAGATGACTATCAAGCACGTTGGTTCTGGTGCCAAGCTTGTCGTCTCTTTGGTACTCATACAAAAGTTGTTCGCGTTGCTTATGAAGCCAACAATGTGAAGTCTTTTGACGATATCGTCGTGTATTTTGATGGCATGATTGATGAAGAGGGAAATAACCTTCACGCAGAGTATTTTCAGGTAAAGTTCCATGTTACCTCAGCCGGAGCGTTAACCTGGAAGAGTCTGATAGATCCGAGCTTCATTAATGCCACATCAGTTTCCCTTCTTCAGCGATTAAAATATGCCCAAGAGAAGTATGCTCCCAATGGAACGGAATCTCATTTTATTCTATATTCGCCTTGGCAGATACATCCTGACGACCTACTAGCAGGAATTCGTTCTGAAACTGATGGCAAGTTGGACTGGCATCGGTTGTCCGATGGGGGAGCAAGATCAAAATTTGGTAAGATTCGTAGCGCCTGGCGAGAACATTTGGGAATAGAAACAGATGAAGAGCTCCGCACTATTCTTCGTCCTCTAAGGATTCGCCAAGGACGAACCCTGGCGGAACTAGGCGAATCCTTAAACGATAAACTTTGCCGAGCGGGGTTACAGGCGGTTGATGAGGGATGCCTCTGTCATCCTTACGATGACTTGATCCGCAAGCTTCTGCAGTGTGGGAGAACGGAGTTTACACGAGCCGAGATTATAGACATATGTAAAAGGGAGAAACTTTGGATGGGAGAATCCACTATTGAATCCAATGATTACCAAGTAGGAATTCGTAGTTTCCTACGGTGGACAGAGAACCTAGAAGATGATACCGATGAGATGCTCGATCTACTTCGATGGTTCGATGGGCGAAATATTCGTTCTCCCGAACTCTGGCAACAACAGGTGTATCCATCAATTGAATCTTTTCTTACCACAAAACTAAGACCATCCCAGCGATGTGATCTTCATCTTCACGCTCATGGATCCATTGCGTTTGCTGTTGGATACTGTCTGGACTCGAAATCAGGAATTGATGCTGCAGTTGTTCAGTCTACTCGTTCTGGGCGTGAAATATGGCGACCTTCTCCTCATCCAGACCCCGCAAAATACCCAAGTTGGGAATTCGGTAGTGAGATTATCTCAGAAGATGGAACGGAAGTAGCACTTGCTCTCTGTGTGACTCATCAGGTTACCCCTGACGTTAAGACTTTCATTGAGCATGAAAAACTACCAGTTAGCCGCATATTGACTTGTACCCCTCCTAGTGGTCCTGGGCCTGGATCGATTTTAGATGCCGATCACGCCAAACTCCTAGCTGATCAGTTATCAGCGCATCTCAAGACAAAACGCACGAGTGTCGAGCGTCAAGGTAAGTTGCATCTTTTTGTTGCTGCGCCGAATGCGCTAGTATTTTTCATCGGCCAAGTTGCAAGAAGCTTCGGTTCGTGCATTTTTTATGAATATGCCTTTGAGGACAACTTACCCGGTGCGTATCAACCCTCTTTGAGCTTTCCACCAATTTGACTTCCAGATGAACTGATTAGCCAAGTGGTTCACCATTTGTTCTTCATTACACCACAAATCATGCAGGTATAAACGTACTATTATTGTATATAGCAAGTTCTGCTACGTGCTCATTGAACAAAAGAACAATCAAGATGAAATTACCCAGCTATTTTAATGACTTTCTCGCAGCAATTCGTCCGCAAGATAATCATGTTGAGGATTACAAAACGGGACACAAAACTTTGAGAAAAAGGCTCCAAGAGTTCGATGAGCTTTCTCCCCTCATCGTGACCACATTCTTGCAGGGGAGCTATCGACGCTCTACGGCAATTCGTCCACAAGGAGATAAACGAGCTGACGTTGACGTAATTGTTGTCACAAAGCTCAGTGAAGAAGAGTATACGCCAAAAACAGGAATGGATCTGTTTGTTCCGTTCTTAGAAAAGTTCTACAAAAATAAGTATGAAGTACAGGGACGTTCGTTTGGGATTCAATTGTCCTATGTCGATCTTGATCTTGTTATTACTTCGGCTCCATCAGAGAGTGAAGTGGGAGTTCTTAAGTCCGACAGTGTTAGTTCTGACGATACTCCTGAAACATCAAGAGCAGATGATGATTGGCGATTAAATCAGTTGTGGATATCAACAGAAGCTAGGTCTATGTTGTCATTAGAAAGACAACAATACCGCCTAGATAGTGCCAACAAGGAAAATGAATGGAAGGTATCTCCACTTCGTATTCCAGATCGCGATACACAGAATTGGCAAGATACTCATCCACTCGAACAAATCCGATGGACATGGGATAAGAACCGGAGATGCAACAAGCATTACGTCAATGTAGTTAAGGCTCTTAAATGGTGGCGCAGGGAAAACCATACGACACCCAAATATCCGAAGGGATATCCAGTTGAACATCTAATTGGAGAATGCTGTCCCGACGGAATTGGGTCAGTAGCAGAGGGAGTAACTAAGACACTAGAAGCTATTGCATACAATTATAATGCTTATGCCGCTTTGAAACGAACACCCAACCTACCAGATCGCGGCGTGCCTTCCCATAATGTTTTCAAACGAGTGTCAGGGGAAGATTTTGCAGAGTTTCATGCTCAAATCTGTGAAGCTGCTAAGATTGCACGTCAGGCTCTTGATGAGGAAGATTTACATAGAAGCGTTGAATACTGGCAACAAATTTTTGGAAAGAGATTTCCAGATGCACCGCCCAAAAGAAGCGATGGGTCACCAAGTGGTGGGTTCTCACCACGGCAAGGGCCATCTATCGTTACGGGAGGTAGGTTCGCCTAGTGAGTAACAAGGAGATACTGGATACTCTAAGAGTTGCTCGTAGAACTCTCGAAAGTCTGCCACCAGTTAAGATTCTCAGCGATTGGACATGGAGAGATGATGTTAGGCGATGGATTCTCCATTGCCAGATATGGGTCGAATCAGCTCGGAGAGAATTGATTCCAGAAGTAACAGAATGGTATGTGCTTGTTGCTTCAGAATATCCCTGGGGACACATTGAATTTTATCCCAGCAAGCGAATTGGGCTAACCCGTACTTTTCCTCATCAAAATTTTAATGGTGAGGGTAATGACAACTATCCCTGGCGGAATGGCAACCTATGCCTCAGCACAAGCTCGCGGGCTTTTGGTCGCCACAACCTCGACATTGAACCCTATGATGTTCACTGGCGGCTCCACTGGCATTTTGAGAGGGCTATTCAGTGGTTGATTTCAGGTTCACAAGGTATGCTTGCTTCTCAGGGTGAACCGTTTGAGCTTCCTCATTTCCCGGTAAAGTCGTCAGATACAGTTATTTTCTCAGAAGGGATTGAGTCCTTTGCTAAGTGGCAACTAATCTCAGATTCGGTAGGGTTGCTTGATTTAGTTCCGCTAAGTCATGACTCAGATATCTTTTTTGTCAAATCCTTTAGGTCAGCTCGTGGCCACGAATTATTCGTACCAACTTGGGGCCGGATAATGACTGAATTAAATGCTGAAAAAGTATCGGGGATATGGGTTCGTCTGAAAGCTGTTCCTGTATTGGAACCTTGGCAAGTACCATCAAATTGGAAGGAGCTAAGAGATATTTGCCGAGAACAGAAAATCGAACTAGACCACGAATTGAAGAAAATTGTCAAGCCAATTCGAGATGGTAAGCACCATCTCCTTGTGCTAGGATTTCCTATACCTTCCAAGGTGGGCGATTCCCCGTGTCAAATGCACTGGCAACCTATCAAACTTCCCGTTCTATCAATGGGTAGCAAGACAGCGAGGGGTTTCAGAACAAATGATTTGGGTTATTGGCAACGAGATCGCACTGAGATTCTACGCGGAACTATGATTTTGCCTTGGGGAGATTCCGAAAATTGGCATTCTGAACAAATATCAATCCGTGGTAAGTTTACCGACATGATAGCCAGCAGACAGGTATTGCTGATAGGAGTTGGAGCGATTGGCTCGGTAGTGGCTGAACTTTTAATTAGAGGTAATGTCCGAAGGTTAGTCCTAGTAGATTCAGACAAGCTTGAAATAGGAAATTTATCAAGACATACGTTGACTCGGGACTCTCTCAAAAAGAGTAAAGCTGCTTGTGTTGCTCAACGTCTTAATCTTGCCTCACCTCATGCAATCGTTGAATCTATCGAATGTGACTTCCCTTTTGTTGATGAAACCCATAGAGCTTCTATTCAAGAATGTGATCTGGTTCTGGATTGTACTGGCAGCGATTCTGTTCTACACCATTTAGAGCATTTCGCATGGAACAATGAAAAGGTTTTTGTTTCGCTTTCTCTTGGAATGGGTGGTAGGCGTCTTTTTTGTTTCACGGCTCTCGGTAAAAGCTTTCCGTACTCCGCCTTCTCAGACTTGGTTAAGCCTTGGTTAGAAAAAGAACGAGATGAAAATAAGGATCAACCATTACCCTGGTCAGGAATAGGATGCTGGCATCCTATTTTTCCTGCACGAGTTGATGACGTTTGGATGATGGCTTCAATTGCGGTAAAACACATAGAGTCATTAATGACATTCCATTCCATCAGAGAGAATTTTGCGGTATTTGAGCAAGTTTACGATATGAATGGTAATTTTTGTGGTGTTCATCGGGTAGAGAACAATGAGGCAGGCCACTAATCTTGAATTTGTTTCTGATGACCAAAAGTTTGGTGTAAGGATCGAATATAAAGAGGTTCTTAAAATCCTCAAAATCTGCGGTTCTGCCGGTAATACAGAAGTCGGTGGAATAGTCATTGGCCTTTATAACACAACATACAATTGTGCATTAGTAAAGGTTGTTACTAATGCACCGTCAGATTCCCTTCGAGGAAGTACCTGGTTTCATCGAGGTATATGGGGACTGCAAGAACGTCTTAACCGATTATGGTACGGAAGACAGTATTTCTATCTTGGAGAATGGCATTTTCATCCTAACCACTCAGCTCACGCTAGCTCAACAGATATTGAGCAGATGAGAGAAATTGCTATATCAGAACAGTATAACTGCCCGGAACCTATCTTGCTGATTTGCGGCGGAAACCCTAATGCTTATTGGGAATTAAATGCTTATGTGTTTCCAAGAAATCGAATGTGGGTAAAACTCAGAGAGGTCGTTGAAGTCCCGCCCAAAAGAGCAATAATACCACACCAACAAACGTAGATTTCCCGCAGTGCCCCCCCACAAAAAATGTTAACGTGCCGTTAACACCAGAGGAGAATCAGCCAACTCCTCAGTTCCGTGCCGTCGCTCCTATTAAGACTTCTCCTCAAAACGGAAACGTCTCCGGCACGGGCACTCCCTCACTCTCTACCTCAAAATCCACCACCTCAACCGGTGCCAGCATCGACAGGGAAGACACCGCGCCGATCACTTGGTCGGGACGTACTTCTAGGTACTTGTAGAGTTCGTCAAGGGTTCTGTGTCCAGATATCTCTTGGATAACCCGCAAGGGGATGCCCGCATTGCTCATCTGAGTCAAGGCGGTACGACGAAAGCTGTGGGTACTTACTCCCTCAATCCCAACGCGGCGGCAAGCTTCGCGCAAGATCCAACTAGCGGAGTCCGCTCGCAGGTGCGTATTGGGATAGCGGCCTGGGAAAAGGTATCCCTCCATGCTGGGGGGATGGTACTCTTTGAGCCGCACCCGCAGCTCCTCAATTACAGGTATCGTCCGCGTCGCCAGTTTACCTTTGGTATTGTTCTTGCGGAAACCGATCTCCGGGCGAACTTGCCCGCGCCGGTCATAGACATCAACGACCAGGAGCGTCACTGCTTCATTTACCCGACAGGCGGTGTAGAGCATCACCGCAAACAGTGCCCGGTCACGGGGAGGGTTGAGGGTGAATCCCTTGCTAAATAGCGTCTGAATCTCCCCCTGGGTAAATATCTTAGCGCGACCATAACGGTCAATCTTCATCAGCACTCACTCCCTCTGCGCTTCCCTTCCTATTGAACCGTTTGAGGGGGATAGTCAGCAAGGGGAGGGCGGATTCCAAAATTCCCGAACGCTAGCGCCCACTCTGAGGGATAATAAGAAAAACCTATCTAAACACCAAGAGGGGCACGGAAGGCCCCACTCAGAACATCGGTATACAGCATAGCTATACACTCGAAACGACAATTTCTAGTATAGCAGGTTAGCGTTCTAAGTGGACAAAGTCCGTGCCTCAGAAAAATAAGAGGCACAGAAAATGTTTGTTACGTCCCTAGTTCTTAGTATTTTCAACCGCACCCGGATGCGGCATTCAGTTCCCGCAGGTGCAAAAACTCTTGTTAAAAGCTCCCACCACCAACTGTTGGCACTCGAGAGTGGGCTACGGGTGCGGCGACATCCGTTATGGATGAAGGAATCAGGTCAAAGATGCGTTCCTCCTGCCTTATCTTTTGAGCGTACCGATGAGGAGATCTCGCGCTACGGCTTCTTCTCCGTTTCCCCCAAGCAGTGTGATGAGACCGCTCCCGCACTGTCTCGCTCTTCTCAGGAGGTGCGCTAATGAGTCGCCCCTTCCTCTCCACAACGCGCTATCGCCCCTGCCCAGTCTGCTCCGATATGCAAGGGGACTGCCGCATCACCAGCCTCGGTAACGTCCTCTGCCACTCCTACATTCTCGGTGAGAACATTGGCAAGTGGCAGTTCGTCAAACCCATCCAAGATATCTGGGGACTGTTCGTCCCGGCATCTACCTACAACCTGCGGGGAGACTCCTTTGAGGCGATCTCACGCCACATTGAGCGCGACCGCAAGAAGGATGATGCCCGCCAATTACAACACGCACTCTCGGCAAAACAACTCGAAGATGCTTTCCGTCGTTGCGGGCGGGCTTCCGGTCTGGATGCACCGCACCGCGAAAACCTTATCTCTCGCGGCTTTAGCGATGAGGAGATCTCGCGCTACGGTTTCTTCTCCGTTGCCCCCAATCAGGATGTGGTAGCTGCCGTGCCCTGGGCTTTTCCTGGTGTCAAGAACGCCCGGCGCTTTAGTGTGGCCAGCAGCGGCTTCACCGTCCCCTTCTTCAACCGCGAGGGGCAGATCCACGGCTACCAGATCCGCCTCGACAAGGTAGAAGCAAGTAAGTATCGCTGGGCGAAAGGTGAACTCTCCAGTCACATCGCCATCGGGGGAACCCTCGAACTACCTCTCACCTTCATCGATGGCGGCAGCACGAACAGGAAGCGCGTCGGGCTGGGTGAGGGCGGGCTGAAAGTGATGCTCGCCGCCAAGCGAATCCCGATACCGTTCATCGGCGCGTCCGGGGGGCATTTTGACAACAGCCCCAAGCAACTGGCATCGATGCTGGACGGAGCAGAGGAGGCAGTAATCTTTCCCGATGGCGGCGACGTACTCAACCTCGCGGTGATGCGCCGTTGGGAACGGCAGATCGATTACCTCAGTCGCCAGGGTTACACCGTCAAGGTCGCCTGGTGGGGACAGGTGCAGAAGGGAGGTAGCGATATTGATGAGGTGCCGGATGCCACCCTGCAACAGCTTGCCTATCTCGACCCCGCCCAATTCTACGACATCGCCCGCAAGGAGCAGCGCCGCGCTACCACCATCGCCGTCCAGAAGCGGCTTCACTCCCTCTCGGCTACCCCAACCCTGCGTCTAGCAGAACGCTACCTCCCCAACCTCAGTTCCTTAGTCCGGTTAGAGGGAATTGTCGCCTTACACTCTCCCAAGGGAACCGGCAAGACAGTGCAGATCAAGGGGATTAAAGAGATGGCTGAAGCACGGGGGATGAAGGTGATCTTCCCCACGCCCCGTCGTGCCTTGGGACGGGAGCAGGCAGCCAAGTGCGAGTTCGAGTGGGCGGGCGACCTACTCTTTGCGGGAGTCTCCCATCAAGCAGCCCTGGAGAACATCGCCGCCCTCGGCCTGTGTTGGGACAGCTTCTGGAAGCTCCAGGAGCGGGATTTCCACAACACCTTGGTCGTCATCGACGAAGCGGAACTGGCGATCTCGCACCTGATGTTGAGTGCTACCTGCAAGGAGAAACGCCCTCAAATCCTGCGTACCCTTGAAACCAAGCTCGCTGAACTGTTGCTCGGGGGTGGGTGTCTGCTCATCGCTGACGCTGATCTGAGTGACATTTCGCTGCGCTACTTCAGCACCCTCGCACCAACCACACCCCTACAACTAATCGTCAACGAGCCAGAGGGGAGCGTCCCCACCTGGAACGTCGAATTCTGGCGAGGCAAGAAGGATATGCTGCACGAGCAACTCCTGTCCCAGTTACAGGAACCAGTGGTGGAGGCAGATGGCACGGTGCGTCCCCGGCGCCTCGCCATCGCCACCGACTCCCAGAGCGAAGCTGAGGCAATCGAACGAGCAATCCGGCAGGCACAGCCCGACATCAACATGATCCGCATCGATAGCACCACCACCGAGACGGATTTCGGGCGCAATTTCGTTGAGCGGCCGAACGAGAGCATCACCTCGCTCCAGCCCCAAGTGCTGATTTACACCCCCTCAATGGGGGCAGGGGTGAGCATTGATGGGTCATGGTTCGACGAGGTGTACGGCTTCTTCTTCGGGGCGGTCGAACCGAGCCAAGCGCGGCAGATGCTCGGACGCAACCGCCAGCCCATACCTCGGTACGTCTGGTGTCGAGAGCGGGGCATCCTTGACGGGGAAGCCCTCTTCCTGCCCCACGAGATTAAGGAAAAGCTGTTCTGTTTTCACAAGGAGACATCTATCCTCCTCGATGTCGCCCGTGCGATTGCGGGAGACGGGGCGACCGACTCCCATTTGATGGGGGTCTATGCCCAAATCTGGGATGCCAACACCAAGACCTGGGATAACCCCCACCTCGACTGCTATAGCGACCTTATGGCTCGCAAGAACTTCGCCCTCGCCCATCTTGCCGAGCAACTGCTCCAGGAGTTGCGGGAGGAGGGGCACCAGGTGGTGGAGAAGTCCACAAACAAGCGGACGGAGCAGGGGCAGCTTATCGCTCAGATTAAGGGGGTGCTGCCAGTAGAGGTAGCAATGGCGATCTCCAGGGCGGCTGATATCCCCTTGGATGTCGCCCTGCTCCTGAACCAGCGTCCGAACCCGACCGAAGAACAGCGTCATGAAATAGCCAAGGCATTCCTTCGTTCGGAACTACCGGGGATAGAGCTAACCCCAGAGTTCATCTACAAAGCCGTTACCGCTGACCGCCGCCACTGGCTCAACGCCGTTCGGCTCTACTGGTACTGCCAGCACCCCAAGGAGGCAGCAGCCCGAGACACCCAAATCTGGCTCTCCCAGCTCGCTAAGTTTGCTTCTGGAGCGGTGTACCTGCCTGATGTCAGGACAGTTACCCTCCAGGTTAGCGTCCTGCGGCAGGTGGGACTGTTTGAGGCGATCGACACGGTGAAGGGTGAGAAGATCTACTCGGAGGACTCGCCAGAGATCCAGCGAGTTTATACCCAAGCACGGCGGCTCTACCACAAGTTGAGGCTCGCCTTCGGCATCACGGTCACCAAAAAAACCTCTCCCATCTTCGCCATCAACCGATTGTTGGAACGAGTGGGACTGCGGCTCAAGTGTTGTGGGGAGGATAAGAACCGCAAGCGGCTCTACCAGGTCGATCTGGCCTTGCTCACTGACTCCGACCGGATTGCCGTCCTCGAGAGCCTGAGCCGAAGAGCCGCCCAAATCCAAGCGGAACGAGCATTAGAGGCTCCCGCACCTTTTGCAGATAGTATTAATAACGCACAATTGTGCGGAGAAATGGATGAAAGCCAGGATAGAACGGCACTTCCCTCCGTAGCAGGCGATCTCGTCACCGCCATTGAGGGGGCGAAGGGGGAGGAGCTGAAAGGTTTGCTACAACACGCCACCGAATTAGTCCGTACTGCTGTGGTGAGTGGAAGCGCGCTCTGGGAGCGACTCAGTGAGCGAATTAAGGAGGTTGCTCGAGAGGTCTTTCCGAAAGAGTTCCAGGCGTTCGCTGAGGCGGTGGCTTGGGGGATGTAGGGATAGGCTGTGGGCAGTAACCTGCGAATTAGCCTTGAGCCTCTTCAGGGTTACGTGAAGCGTATGCTTCTCGCAGGCGGGAGAAGACAATTTCCGCGTCGATAGATGGGCCACTGTCGATTCCCTCTTGGACAAGGCGGCGAAGTTCATCAAGCTCAAGAGCTTCAACCTTTCGCTTGATCTTCCATCCCCTGAGTGCTTCACGGATCACCTCACTCGCGCTCGAATACTCCCCGCTATCAACAGCGGCGCGAATCACGGCAATCATCTCGGGTGGCAACGCCACGCTAATTTTTTCAACTGTGGACATAGGAAGCCCCACTTTAGACCTCCCTTAATGGTAGTAATTATT
The DNA here is from genome assembly GCF_020245605.1 of Microcystis sp. M061S2. Taxonomy (NCBI): domain Bacteria; kingdom Bacillati; phylum Cyanobacteriota; class Cyanophyceae; order Chroococcales; family Microcystaceae; genus Microcystis; species Microcystis sp. M061S2. Next base: position 45,698 of record NZ_JADBUP010000102.1, read on the forward strand.
CCCACCAAATGCCAGTGAAAAAGGATTCCTTTTAATTCGTCTAACGGTAACATATTGTCGGAGTAAATCTACCAGCCCTCAAAAGAACTGGGCTTGTGGAATTTCAATCTGCAATCTGCAATCTAAAATCTCCAACCCTCTTCGGGTCTAGCGACCCTCGTGTCAGACAACAATACTGACCCAGGAGGGAATGAAGACCATGACCGTTGCAACCGATCTGCGCGGCGAATTTGACGGGGAGACCGTACCCTTACATTCGCTTGCCTTCTGCCAAATAATTAACCCACCTAATCTGCCATTGGCTCAACTCAAGAAATTGGGCGATAGCTGTCACTGGGGGCTGTTCGTTCCCAATGACCAGGCACAGAAGGTCAACTTCACACCCGACAACTCATTCACTTCCGTTCAAGTTACCTTCGGCGATGAGGGGAATGAGCGTGTCGTTGAGGGTTGGCTTGCCCAGCGCGTCCGCCTAGCCATCATTCACCGCAGTAATGGCATCGACGTGCAGGAGAGAGCGAGTAACGGGTGGCGCACACTTGGTGCTGCCTATCGCGGTGGTACCTTAACTGCACTGGGACTGAAAGCTGAAGCGGACAAGGAGACCTATCGCTTCCGCACCCGCTACCTGCTCCTGCTCCTCAATCAAGACAACCAACCGCTGCACGATGTCCCCTTGAGCTTGGGGCTGGGCAGGGGGCCTGGTGGAAGCATTGGGGAAGAACTCCGTGCCTTCCGTGCTGAGGTCGATCTGGCGTACCGAGAGTATGGCGGCGTATCAGGGGTGCAACTGAGTGATAGTGCGATCGCCCGGACAGCGATCTCCATCGAACTCGGTCTGCACAAGGGGAAAGCACCCTTTGTCTGCCCCAAACGCCGCTCTAAGCCTACCGTCGATTCCTCTGGGATTGCGGGAGAAGTAGCACGGCATGAGCGCATCGTCACCCTGGTGAGCGAACCGCTCCAGTCGTGGCTCATTCCCAAGGAGAGCGAGACGGGTAAGCTGATCCGCTCCCTGTTCGAGCAGTATCAGGGTTTCGGTGCGAGTGCGGTAGGCGAGGAGACCGCACCACCGGCAACCGAGACAGCCTATGAGCCATCGCTTCCTGATGATGATGAGCCAGATCCCACCTTCGACCGCGCTGCGATCACCTTTGCACCCTATACCGACGACTTCTAGGGAGGATATCGCCATGTACGCACTCAAACCCACTGAACCCGAAAAGAATGGAAAAGCACTGCCTAAACTCTGGGAGATCGGTAGTGCCCTGACGGAGCTTGAAGGGATAATCAGCGACATCTTGGATGCTGAAGACCTAACCGAAGCCCAGAAGGATGTTCGCGCTGCCTATGCCCTGAATGAATGGCTGCAAGCGGGAGCGAATTTTGATGAGAAAGCAGCTCATGTAGCTGGCTTTATCCGTCACATCGAAGCCTTAGCAGAAGCCCGTAAAGAGGAGAGCCGCAGGTTGCGAGAGTTAGCAACGCAGGCAGAAAACCGAGCTACCGCACTACGGCGTTACCTGATCAATGAGATGGTACGCACCGGACGCCTCAAAATTGAAGGCGTTTACGCCAAGCTCTCGGTACGGAAGAAGCCACCCAAGCTCATCCTCCACTGCGCCCCAGAAGAGTTGCCCGAACATTTCGTGCGGATTACCTATGAACCTTGCCTCACCGAAATTCGTAAGGTACTCAAGGAATCGGAATTGCCTTGGGCATCGTTTAGCAGCGAGGTGGAGTTTAGTTTGCAGATTCGGTAACGGAATACGGGAGATGTTAACGGCGCGTTAACATCTCCCCCCGTTCTCCTGAGAACGACGAGTATCCGCCGTTGCCCTCTTGAATCCATACCTGACTCCCCATTCGGTCGAGTCTCCGAAGCCAATCCCCATTCGCCTAGCGGCTACCAATGGCACAACGAGTAAAGATGCCATTGATCATGATCAAGGTTATTGTCGCTGGTTCGAGGACGTTCACTGACTATTCGTTACTCGAACAAAAGCTGGACTTCTACCTCCAAGCGTATCTTCTGTCAGGTGATCTTGAAATCGTGAGCGGCAAAGCTCGCGGTGCAGATACCTTGGGAGAACAGTACGCCAAAGAACGTAGCCTGTCCCTTAAGCAATTTCCCGCGAACTGGGAGCGTTTCGGTAGGGCTGCGGGTTATCGCAGGAACGAGATGATGGTTAGCTATGCAACCCACTGCATCTGTTTCTGGGATGGGACATCAAAAGGCACGGCTCACGCGATCTCCCTAGCCAAGAGACAGGGACTGGTACTCAGAGTCGTGCGCTATTAGTGGTTCTCTGATGACCCTCTTACACGAACGTACTTTTGGTGAGAATACCTCCCTGTTAAGAGCGAGCATCCTCACAACAAAATGAAACACAACCCGTACTTAAGGAGATTCCTCTATGCTGTATCTCGAAGCCGGGCGCGGCGACTGGATTGATGAACTCGAATGCAGTCCCATCTTAGTTGGATATGACCCAGTGACAGGCTGGCCGGTCTATGAGGGCGATACCTGTGAGGTGTACTACGACTGTGCCAGTTGTCCGTGGTATCCGCCCCTTGAAGATGTTCCGTTCTGAATTGTAGGTGAGGCGGCACTTCCTGTGTGCTGCCACCCTCGTCATCTCGCCTTCATTGCCACTGTTAACTAGAAAGCCCCCATGAATGCCCTAACGAATTTGCGGGCAGAGATTTTTGAGGAACTGCTTGCCCTCAAAGCGGAGCTTGGTGTGGCTGCGAAAAAGTGGAAGAAACGGTGCCCCTTTACCGAGCGGCTCCATCGTGAATCGGCAACAAAATTGGGGCGCATCATTGCCTATCGGCGAGATGATGCTTCTGTTTGCCGTATCCTTGAAGAGGTCGGCAATGCGCTCGTACTGCACAGCAGCTCTGCCATCTTCCCTGAAGCGAGAAGTGAGTCTCATACTTTCGCCTGCCGCACCTTGAACCTCTTACCGCAGGGAACTTCGGTTCAACTAAAACTATTTGCCAACTGATTTATGTCTAAAACATATCCGCGACGATAACAGTCTTGCTCCTCTTGGATAGTGGTGATGCTAGCGCATCTCTCGTCCACAATTAGATGAGGAACTGCACTATGCAGAATACAATCAGACCCCTCTATTCCCAAGACATCACCCGTTCAGGACAGCAGCATCGATTTCTCTGGCATCAGTATTCCGAACGCTGCGCTGCCATTGCTGCCCTCAATTTCGAGACCGTTTACTATTTCGCTTTTAGCCAAAAGAGCGATGCTCAAGCCTTTGCCCAAAGGATTGCAGGCCGTCACTGCAACGATGTAGCCGTGCGAGCTTCAAAGCGATTCACCCAGGGGCAGTACGACTGGGAGGTAAAGGTCTGGGGGATGCCAGAGGCGGCATTCCTCGCCTTCGTCCGCCGCGATCGCTCTGCCCATCCACCCAAGGTATCTGATATCTCTCCTGTGGACTATATCAACGCGGAGCTGAGTTTGCTTGCCGGGTAGGGCAGGAGAAGCGGTAGTGCAGGAGAAGATTTCAGAATCCCCGTCACGTGCGGGGAGTGTCAAAGATTGTTGACATCCTCACCGACCTAGATTGAGCTTACGAATTAGTTGAGTTTGTTGTCTAATTTTAGGTGAGTTATCGCGAGCCATTCTTAACCTCGCGCCAATCGGCAAGGAAAGGCAACGCACCATAACGCCCGATCAGGTATCCGCGTCCGATCGCTTCGTTCTTCCGTGGACTGAAATCTGATAGAGGATAAAGCGACGATGCCTGATCGGCACTTTTCTCAACAAACCAGACCTGATCGCGCCGGAAGAGATCGTTGTCGAGGAGCGACGTATCGTGGGTGCTGAAGATCAACTGTGCGCCCTTGGCATTCAGTGCTGGATTGTGAAACATCTCTACCAGCCTGCGCACTAACAACGGGTGCATACTGTTATCGAGTTCATCGACTACCAGCGTTGTGCCCCGGTCTAAGATATCGAGAACCGGGCCAGTGAGAAACAGTAAGTTGCGAGTCCCCGCAGACTCATCATTGAGTCCAAACACGGCGGTACCATGCTCGGTAACATGGTGGAAACGCAACTCGTGAACCTCTTGTTCCTCCTCTCGGACTTCGGTCTTGTCCGCCGCTAGATCGAAGTGAACAGCCTGTCCGGGAATTGTTCGAGTAACGACATCGATATCGGCGATGCTAATGTCAGCAGCTTTGAGAAAGTTACAGATCACTTGCCTGCCCTCTGGTCTTCGCAGCATCTCGACAGAATACTGGGGAGCCAAGGGCGTTATGTCGTTGAAGATGACGAGTTTATGCACAAACCAGTCAAATACTGGCCGCAGTTGTTCGCTGTTGAGCTGAACTGCCATCGACAGGAATAGGGAGTTAGCACGGGTTGCTCCTTCCCAAACACTTTTCTGCCCCTTCAGACCGGAGCCAAACTCATATACATCCTTATTAGTATCGGGGTCGTAGTGTCGATTAAACCACTGTTGTGGCTTAAAAGCCCTGTAAACCAACAGATACTCGCTTAGTACCCGCTGTGGTGTAAGGGTAAATCCATATTGGTAACGCACCCCTTCAAGGATAAAGGTGATCTCAAACTCGGTTGGAAGCGTGCTGGAGTCACTATCGAGGCGAAATGGCTGGACATTGAAAGTCTGTCCGGGGTGCATCACAGAGGCAGATTCGATAACCACACCCCTCATATACTGCATGGCCTTGATAAAGTTAGATTTCCCCCCTGCATTTGCTCCGTACATAACCGCGCTGCGTACTAAAAGAGGCGCAGCCTTGATACCCGACGGCATCGTGTTGAGATCCTGAAGTGTCTTGTCCTTGGCCGCAACGAGACTAAAGACTTGCTCGTCCCTGAAGGAGCGGAAGTTCTTTACACGAAAATCGAGCAGCATTTTATTCACCAGGCAGTGACAGAATATAATTAATATTTGCACAAATTATGCAGAAACACAATTTATTTTTATGTATAGCTGTGAATTAATGCCTTCAGTAACAACAAAAACGCGGTCAGGCTTCCCTGCCGCGCCATCACAATCAAAGTTTCTCCTCCTCGGACACAGAGAGCCTCTCCCTACAGCGTCCCCGTCCCCAACTTCTCCATCGCCTCCTTGGAACGCTTTACTACGTCGTAGTACCTACTCTTGCCCCCAGAGGAAGCCTGTTCGCCTTCTTGGACAGCTTCCCTAAACCAGTGGAACGCCATAGCCTCATCCTTGGCTACGCCTAGCCCTTTGGCATACATCACGCCCAAGAGATACTTCGCTTGTGAGGTATCCTCATCGATTGCTTTGGTGTTTCCCTGGTCGACCACTTCTTTGAGATAGGCAAGAGCCTTCCCGTAGTCGGCTGAGACCAGCCGTCCTTCATAGTAGATCTCTGCCAGGGCGATCTTCGCTTCGAGGCTGCCGCTCTCTGCCGCCTTGCCGAACCAATACATGATTCGCTCGCTCGCGCTGGGCTCAAAGGGCTTTCTGTGGTACATCCAGGCGAGGGCAACCTGACTGGGGATATATCCTCTCTCAGCCGCCATCTGATAGTTTTGGATCGCAACAGCTTCATCGCAGAATGGGACATTGCAGTTATCGTGGATAAATCCCAAATAGTGCAGTCCCATCAGGTTTCCCTGCTCGGCAGACTTCTTTATCCATATCCCTGCCGTCTCATTATTTTGCTGGACAACACCATCGTAGCCATAATTGTACAAAAACAGCAGTCCCACATAGACCTGTGCCTCAGCGTCCCCTTCAATCGCCTTCGGCAAGAGGAGCGTATAGGCTTTCTGATAATCTTTCTCCTTATAGGCGTTCACCCCTTCAGCCACGGGATCTTGCGGAACTTCATTGGCTTCTTCGGGTGTGGGTACGTTCGTTTGAGCTACGGGTGTTGGTGTCGCTTCCGGCGTACTTGTCGGTGCTACCTGCTCTACCTGATCTGAAGGGACTGCCGCTTGAGAACTCTCCGGCGGGTTCACTGAACATCCACTGACAGCGATCGCCAACATTCCAGCGACTATCCCTAAGACTCTTCCACTACATACGTTCATCACAACCTCCTGGCTTGTAACCTGTGTAACTGTGCAATAAAAACAAAAAACCCACTTGGGGTGAAAAAGGAGGGAGAAGCCTCCCATCCTCCTATCCGCTCAACCGTCTTGTCCCTCATGATCGAGAGGCAGATCCTCGTATTTCTTGAACGGGTCATCCTCTTCTTCCTCTAGATCCTCTTCAGCATCCCTGCCCTGTTCGATAAGGCGGGGTGCAGAGCTGTTACCGCTTCCAACAAGACGGCGTGGACTCTCCCGCTCCATCAGCCTTGCCAGATCTTGTCGGTAGTCATTGGTTTCGATGAGTGACCTAATTTCGCCGGAAGACATCTGCCCCAAGATGCGGCTGATACTCCGCAACGGATTTCGCAGTTCATCCATCAAGGCGGGCGTTATCATCGCATCAACGAAGTCTTGAGCGACTTGCTTGCCCAGTACCCTTGCTCCGTCAGCAAAACTTGCATCGTCAACAAGCTTTTCATCTTCGGCGGGCACTACCATTGCGGCGGCTCGCTTGGCAGTCGCCCACTCGCCTACCTGAGCAAGGGTTTTTTTATCCTGGATCATTTTGCGGGCTGGCTCGATCCAATCTTGCACCTCTTCGTCAGAGTAGAAGTTCTTGGTGTGGTCAATACCCAAGGCTTTAAGGGTATTGTCCAAGGAGCTTCTGGAGATGCTGTACTTGGACATGAGTTCTTTTTTGCTCAGTCCCATCACTACCTCCTAAACTAAGTGAACAACTCTATTTTCGGACTTCCTCCCCGTTCGTTGTTTTATGGAGTTTCGTTAGCGTTTCGTTAGAAAAGCTGTTGTCTTGATCTGAAAGACAACAGCCCCTTGTGAATATTCAACTGTACGGAACAGTTACTTCATTTGTAGTTTTGCCCCCCAGAATGAGGCAGTTCGTAATGTTAACGCGCCGTTAACATTTTGCGTTTCGTGTTGCCTTTACTTCCGCCTCAAAAGCCCTCGCCATGAGATTCTGGAGAAGCGGGCGGATGTTCGCTCGGTAGGCATTGACGATCGCTTCCTCCCATCCTCCTGCATTTTCAGGTTTGAATTTCTCCACAACGCGGCGGTGCTGCATGAGGAAGAGATTGGGGTCGAGCAGTTGCTCGGCAAAACTGCGAGGAAACTGCCGTATCCGCCGTCTGGCAGTGAGCCGGGGATTGAGCAGGTTGATGGTTGGGGCAGAGACAGTACCCTTATAGGGCAGAGCCTCTCGATACTGTGGCGAACTACCCGGCAGGAAATAGGCGGTTACGCCCGCCTGGGGGCTGGCAAAGGGCAAGCCGTGCATGATCTCGAAGTTGGTCACCAAGGGACGAGACAACCATTGATGTTGGTGTCCATACTCGCCTAGGTTGGGCGTGCGCACCCAATCCCCCCTCACGCCAAAGAGACTCGCTGCCCAATTCGCCGTGTAGGGGTCTTGGGTTCTGAGGATGGTCTTCCAGGTGAAGCATTCAAGAATGTCGGCTAACACCCCCTCTCCGTAGTCCTCCTTCATGCGTCCGATACCTTGTGTCGCTGCCTCAACTTTCCCTCCTTTGCTCGCAGTAAAGGTGACAAGCTGCGCCAGATTGGGAATCTTCCCCAAGAAAGAGAGTTCATCGAGGAAGAAATAGGTTTCGCTCACGACACTATCTGGTTGATTGGCGAGCATCGCCGTCAGCCGCGACATCATGGCATGGAACGGCGGAATTACAGTCTCTAACGCCTCTTGGTCAGGAACCACGACGAGGGCTTGAGAGCGCTCGAGGAAGTCGTGCAAGGTAAAGCGCCGAGAGGCTCGCTGGGAGTTAGCGGCGGCGGGAATGAGTTTGGCTACGTTTGCGTACAGGGTCATCTGCAAGCTCGAAGCCAGTTTGAGATCCCCGCTATCGAGGATGGCTTGTAGCTGGTGGGCAAGGAAAGAGTTCCCCGGACAGGCTTTCAACAGTGGGATTAGCTCCTCCATCGGAAAGAGAGTCATGATGATGGCATCGCCGAGCGTCCACGCACCGGGATAGCGCGACTGAAGTGCGATGAGAGAACCAGCCAAGATAGCTCTGGCTGCATCCGTCCAGAACGGATTAGTCTCCCGCCCTTGAGGGATGAGGGTGCAGGCAAGTTGGTAGAGGCTGTTCGGACTCCGGTGGTCTTTGGCGATGTCCCAATCCCAAGAGTCCCGGTCGGTGGGATTATAGACGATATAGGGCACTCCCCTCGCCTCAAAGATGTCGATGACATCTCCCTTGGTATCGACGCAGAAGATGCGCCGGTCATTGCCTTGGTGGAGGGTTTTAATAACACTATCGATCCTGATGTTCAGGAGGTTAGATTTCCCGGAGCGGCTCGTACCGATCTCCAGCGCGTGGCCGATCTGCTCTGCCATCGGCAGGACGTGTCCGCCCCAATAGGTAGAGCCAAGGGGGATGAGAGTACGGCGGTCAAAGGAGTGGTGGGGGATGAGCGGTTGTTCCTTGTATTCCTGCCTCCCCGGCTGTCCTCTCCAAAGCCAGTCGCTGTTTTCTTCGGTGATGGTACGGTTTCTCATGGTTCTTATGGGGTAGAAGTTCTGGAATGAAAGAACGTCCCCAAGGAGGGCTGCTGGGTGCAGCATGGGGACGCGATGGATAGATTTTGAGGAAGGGTTACTCCTCACCTGCTTCCCCTCGCAGTTGCACGAGGGCAATATTGCGCTGGGCGCACTTGATGTCCCGCTTTAGGTGAACGTCACGACAGATGAAGCTGGCAATCTGCTGAACAAATGCCGTATTAAAGCCGGGACTGGCAAGGAACTGATAGATGACGATCGCCACCAACATGACGGTGGTAAGCTGGAATGAGAACTGAAACGTGACCTTGAATGTGGTTCTAAGCACGTAACTCAATGTCCCCGAGATGACCAAGAGACTAACCGTTCCCAGAATCAGATGGACGAGGGTATAGAGGCTACTCCAGAGGGGGATCTCCTCTAACTCCCACGGCATCCACTTGCGAGCTTTAGGGTACATCCCGTAGGCGTAGAGCCACTCCTGTCGGAGTTCGAGAAGATTCTCCCAGTACTGGCAAAAATAGCTGCCGTACACCAGTCCGCAGTAACCACCCCAGACGTAGAGAACAGTGTCAAGATACGATGCCTTCATGTCCGAGACGCTCCAGACAAAGGAGGCGGCGTTAAAATTCCCCCGAAAAAGGAGGGGAAGGGATAAGCCCAGCTTGAGGATGAACGGCCAGAAGAACATCCCCACCAGCAATGCTCCTGCTAAGAGCAAATAGCTGACCAGAACAGTTATGCCTCTCATCCGATAACGAGTCGGTAGTTCGCTCAAAAAACCATAGGCAGCTTCTACTACCCAAAAAAACAGGTTCACCTAACCTCCTTCACCCTTGCGGTGCTGTATGTACATCTCCTTTGTAAAACTCAATGACCGAACAGACTAGGACAGAGCTTCGTTAGCGTTTCGGTGGGAAACTACAGGTCAATGTCAATATTCCGTTCACGGTTCTTGTGTTGCTGCCCTGGAGAGCGGGAGGGGCTACCTTTGGGCTGCTTGCTCTGGCTTGTAGTCCCCTCCCCTTTAGCGAAGCACATATCGATAATCTCCCTTGTGGTAGAACGCTTCCTTTCGGTGTCGGTAGGCTTATCGCGGTTTAGGTAACCGTCAAGGAAAGTTACATTATCGGCGATCTGTCGGTCAGTTCTGCTGTTTTCCTTGGCGCTAAAATTACCGTTTCGGATGTCCTCGAGAGTGGAGCGGTCGATCTCACCTGCCTTGTAGAGAGCTTCAGCCCGTTGTAGCCGCTCAACTTTCTTGGCCATCGCTTTCTTCTGATCCTCTTGCTGGAGGATGACAAGGTAGTATCGCCGTTGAGCAGCACTAATCTGGTGGGTAGCGTAGAGCATCTCAATGGCCACCTTAGTTTTGGGTGGCTTGCGCGTCAGTGCCTTGTAGGTCTTCAGGTCGATCTTGCCCATGATGTAAAGAAGTGGGGCTTGCCGCTTGAGCTTCTCAAGTTGCCTGCGCCTCCTATCTGTCACATACGCTTGATAGTTCGCTCGCAGACGCTTCGTGACATCGATCGCCTTGCCCAGCATCGTGCGCTCACGCTCGTCGAGGGAGGAGAGATCGGGACGGGTGTGCTTGGCTTGGGTCATCCAATAATCTCGTACCGATTGGATGCCCTGACTGTTGAGAACCCGTTGCGTTTTCCCCTCTCTCTCAATGGTCTTGGTGAAGTTCTCTTGGTAAACGCGGGCGAATTCATAGAGATGATCGGTCGCAAATCGCCCCTGTGAGTTGCGAAAGGACTCATGCAAGATGCGACCTTCGGTAATTGCAGCATCGCTCCGATGCAGTTCGGCACTGACCCGATCTACAAGCTGGTGCCAGTGGTGTGCTTTGACCTCTGGCGAACTTTTTCTCGGTATTTGGTCGGGATTGAAATTAAATTCCTTGGCGATACTCTGCCAGTAATCGAAACGCTCCGAGAGAGTAATGTCTCGTTTCTTCTCCCGCGTCTCAATGACGATGCGCTGCTTGTCCTTGGGTTTTGGCTCTAAACCGTGGTCGTGAAACTCTTCCTTGATGGTCTGCTCGATCAGTCGCGCCCGTTTGGACATCTCGATTTGGAGTTCAATGGGGACTCCCCCGATGTGAAATGTCTGCCCGCGTTCAGCGGAAACAGTCTGAAGTTTCAGGCGCTCTTCTAATTGATGCCGCAACTCGTTAGCGTGGATGCTGGCGAGAGTTTGCTGTAGCTCTTTGGTCTTGCCCTTTTGGAAGAACTGGTTGCCGTCGATGGCTCCCCAGGTGCCGTCTTGTTTCTGTCCCGAGTTGACCAGCACGATATGGGTGTGCAGTTGCGGATCGAGGGCGCGACTTGTCGTATGGGTAAAGGTGGCAAAGACTGGGGCTACTTTTTCCGTGGTTTTACCACCGCGCCCACTGCGGGTTTGGCAGAGGTGTTCAGCGGTGTAGTCCATCACCTTTTGATTGGCTGCCCGTAGGGACTCCTCAATCTCTCGCCGCTCGTCGGGCTTGCAGGTGGCATAGTAAATCGATAGGGACTTGGGAACGGATACGGTCAAGTCATAGGCGAGGACGGGGTGGACAGTTCTCTCCTCATGTTTCTCCGTAGCTCTGTATGTTCGTGTCTTAAGATCTACGCGCCGGAGTTGCTCGTCATTGGTGGGGTGAAAGCCGTGACTGACACGCTGGTAGGCTTCATCTTGGTACCCAATCGCCCTCCCCTCGATGCCAAGGGCTTGAGCACCCTTACCGTACCAACGTCCGCTGGCCTCGCCTTTCTCGCTGTAGTAGTCATCCTTGGCTACCGCCTGGGTATAGTAGGTGTAGCGTCCTGGGGTAACTTTGTGCATGGTGACAATGGTCATTGTATCTCCTGTGACTGATTAATTGAGAATAGGAATGAAAATGGCTTGCGAGTGAAAACTCACAAGCCGCGTGCCTAGAGATTGGAGTGTGGGACGTTGCACCCCTATCTCTCTTATCGTTGCCTACTAGGTCTTACTCGCCCAATAATGCTGTAGGCTGTGTCGAGCCACCTGTCGCGCACCTCATCAGGGCCTATTAGCGATTTCAACTGCTCCCAGACGGTGAGGTATCGCATATCGACCTGATTGGAAATGTTTTGGTACAGCCTGGGAAATGCGGCAAATACCACGTCAGCACCGGGCATGATGGGGTCGATGTTTAGCTCCAGTAAATCGCGCTCAATGGCGGTGGGATGACTGATAGTGGTCGGCGTAGTTGGCACTGCCCGCTGGAACTCAAAGAAGGCAGCGGCTATCTCGTCTCTGGTAGTTCTGTTCCCGACAACCTGCACGATCCGAGCTAGAATCTTGCGGTCTTGTGGATCGACTGGAAGCCAGCCACCTCGGTCGTAGGGACTCGGGTGGTAGTAGGGCATGATGTAGGTGAGATAGTAGTCCGCAAACTGGTACATATCAGCGTAGCTATAGCCGTAGCTGATGAGTGTTGCGGAGGAGCTGATGGATATGGGCGAGTCTGGATGACTTGGGGTTAGAGCAACCGTCGCGTTAGCTCCAAGGGGAGCCAGTGACAAGAGGCTCAAGCTCATAGCAGCGATTCGAGAAAACGTGGACACTGTGGAAAAACCTCCAACGAAAGAACAGCAACGAATAGTTGGGTGAACGTCTTTGAGGAAGCAGAGAATCTGCGACGACAAAACGATTGGCGTTTCGTCTCTCCCCGTTCAGAATTAGCGGAACATCTCTACGGTAAAGTCGATCGGAGATGGACATAGGGAGCAGTATTTCGTTGCGATTTCGTTGGGGCTGTAGGGGTCACCCCTGTTGGGGAAGTGAGGTTTCGTGAAGAAATAGGGGCAAAAAAAAGAGACAGGCTTTTGGATCCTGTCTCCATCTTCTGAGCAACGGTACGCGCCTATAAAACGGGAAAGGTTACGCAGACTTATTTTGTGAGCGATCCCAGATAGGGATAGTGATTTTCAAACCAGTAACGAGTCAGATCCAAGTCAAAGCTTCGCTCATCAAGCTCTCTATGCTCCGAGTATTCCTCCGAATCTATGGAGGGCTGATAGTAGAATATGGGTGTTTCATCGCATCTGTCCTTAAATGAGAAGGTGTCGATTACTTTCTTGCTACAGCCTCGACGCTGGTTCATGCTTTTGAAGTTTCGGATATCAAAGGCTCTGTCAGAATAACTTTGAATGTAGTTCTTCTGCGACAGCCGCTCGGCTACTGTCTCCGTGTAATAGTACCTATCCCAACCGAGATCTGAGAGAAAGAGATAGCGATTAAAGCAGTTTTCTTTCTTCATTTCAGTGAGCTTTCCCTCCCAAAGGGCGGTGACAAGTTTCATCGTCGTATCGTTTGAGATTCGCTCACCGATTACTGGGGGAAAGAATCCGAGATTTTTCCAGAGATCGAACCGAGATTGAATACGGGAGTAGGGGAAGTTTTTAAGTTCCACCCTTCTCGGATCGTGCCGGACAAAAATGAATTTATCTGGATCGGCATCAGTGAGTGCCACAAGGCCCCAGACGATATTCTTCCTGAGCGTTTCGCTGTCACTTCCCAGTAAATCTGCGAGGGAATAGCGCGTAGCCGTTCCCCAAGGAAAGGCCAGCGGCCAATGCTCCCCAAACCTAAGATTCTTCGCATCAAAGGTCTTAGTGAGCGGCTTTGAGCTTTCCCTCGGAATTACCTCGCTCAGGCAACTCTCCCACTCAGTAAGGCGGATGACCTCTGATTCGACCTCACGGCAGATCAAATCAATAATCGTGAGAAGTGAGCGGCGTGAAAGCACCACTGGGAAGAAATAGGGGGAGATTAGCCAACGGACCGCCATTTGTAATTCAGTTGTCGGCGGAACCTTCCTCCTTTGTTTAGAGGTGATTCTGCGGATATCCGCGTAGACCAGAGCAAAAAAGTCAGAAAATCGTCTTCGGCTGTCTTTGTCAGGATCAAGGCAAGGCAGGTAGTGCTTTACTAGAGCTTCGCCTATCTTACGGCGCAGATACCGGGAGACAAAGTTGGGTTCGTCCATCTCAACGGCAGGAGGCTGCTTAGGAAAAGACGAAAGGGTGGCGGCACCCTGTTGTGTTTCAACCTGGCAGAATTTTTGATCGCGCATAAGAATGTTTTGAATGAACGAGAAGGTTTGTTGATTAAGGCTTTTGTACACATGGTCCGTATGATTCCTCGTAAGAGTCGTTATCTTTACAATTGGGCCTTCCGCAGAGCTAGTGGACCCTCTCTGGGGAATTGCCTATGGCCCGCCAAAACACACACATGGAGGCTTGCCTTCACCTCTCATGGCCAGTTTCCCGTCTTTTGCCTCGCCGTTGAGGCCGCATAACCTCAAAAGAGGTGGACATTCTGTCCCACTAGGCAGTCTTTTTCGAGGATACAAAAGGAGCGCTGAATTGAATTCGCGCCTCTTCCGTATTCAATTATTGTAGCCACAACTCCCATGCAGGTGGGCAACTCACGTTGCCAAAATGTTCGTGGTTCACGAGCAGCCGCGAACTCAAGCGAACGTTTCCTCGAGGCTGACGAACGCCGACGAGCGGCAACGCGCCGCCCTGCTCGCCGCCGCGAGCCGCCACCCGCACGGGTGCATTGGTCTGAGCCAAAATCTGGGGGGAAGAGGCTTTGAGGCTCTCTGTTGTGATTGTCCCCTGTTCGTCTTTGTTAACAAACCGTAATATTTTGACGAGCAGATCTGTGCGCCATCGTGTTCGTGAGGGATACATCATATAAGATGTAAACACATCCTTTATGATGTACGGTGATGGACTGGAAAGTATGATGTACGGTGATGGACTGGAAGGAAGCGGTATTTACTCTCGTAAAAGATCGGGAGATGACGGGGGAGATGTTTCGGGTGCTGTTGGTGCTGTTAGCTGATGGAAATGGTACAGCAGTGGTTTTTCTCTCTCAGCGAGAAATAGGCGAGATCTGCGGTATGAGACAGCAAAACGTAAGCCGATCCCTCTCCAAATTGATTGAAAAGGGGATCGTCAGGAAAGAGTTAGAAGGGGGCCGGATCGGGTATCGGATAGTCGAATATTTCGGGTTCGCGTCCGACTAGCGATCGCTACTGTAGTTCCCCTCTTATAAAAAGAGGGGGGGAACCTCAACACTTCTGGAGGATTACTTCAGTTGCGCCATACGCTCCGCAAGTCTCCACAAGGCTCTGTTAAGACGCAGATCGGCATCAATGCCAGTGATTTTGCGGGAACGAACCCGGTTTCCATTCTTCCGTCTTTGGTTAATCCCTCCCTGAATGACGGCCTCTTGTACCACATTGAATGTGTTCCATAACGTTGGGGTGGATTGCTCTGAGTGCCGCACCTGCAACAATTCATCAGGCTGTACGGCGTACTTTTCGCCGTCGAATCGTAGTTCGATTGCTGCTTCTGCAAAGGCTCTTTGTTCATTCCGTGTCAGAAGCATTGCTCGGAAAGAGTCGATCTGAGCTAGAACTGAGGGCATTTCAGCACCAAGGGTTTTTATTTTCTCTTCGACAACAGCATCATTGAATCCTTGGTGTCGAATTGAGAAGGAATTTGCTTCATCGTGGTTTCCTCGATCTACTACTAACCCGTTGAGGCAGACTTTTTCAAGTAACCCAATCCGTAGGTTAAATGCTGCCGTTCCCGCATGAGCGTTGGTAACAATAATCTGCGGAATCGACCCCTGTACTCCAATACTCTGGTTTAGATCGCTGTTCATCAGACGAACGATATGCTTTTGAAACCCCTTCAATTCGAGTTTTCTAGTGTTAGTCTCCGATATCCGCGTTGGCATCCAGCCATGATCCGCTAGAATATCCAAGACTCTGGTCGTCGGTATGAAGGTATAGCGGGAAGATACTGTTGGGGCGGGTGCTTGCGCTACCACACTATCAAAACGATTGACATCGACGGCTTTCAAGTCTTGAAGGAAAAATGAATTACGCATGGGATAATCCTTAAAAAGCCGACCACTAGGTCGGGTACTTCTTACATAACTAAGCGGGTTTTGAAGCGTTCCGCTTTCCTTTTGTTGTGATAAAAGTATAGCACAATTGCACTACATGGCAAGTATGCTAGGTGTGTTTTTTTGTTACTAGGAAATTATTTTTGCGTTTTTGCTCGCGTCTGATACTGGATACTTTTTTTCTTCTGTAGAGATTTAATTGTGCGTCTCTAGTTGTAATTTTTCGTTGCTTCAAAGACCATGCTTGTGAACTACCCCAACTAATTGCAAGCAATATAGTTGGGGCTTCTAACTTCATCGGGGATTGCGTCTAGAAGGCAAGAAATCTTACCTCCTAGTCGTCTTACATCCCCTCCATCAGCAGTATCGCTGGTTCCCAACGACAGTATCCGTAAGGCTTCATTTCTAATATTTATCGAGGCGTTTATGTCACGGTCATGAATAGTTTGACAATGCTCACAAGTCCAATTTCTAAGATCAAGCGGTAAACTTCCAACTTGATTTAGGCAAATATTACAAGTCAGGGAAGGGGACTGTTGATTTGTTGGTGAGACTTGGTCATAGGCTGTCTCAGACTGTTGATAAGTCGCTGTTGATTTGGCACGAATGTTCGCTCGATGGGGACGTTACCAAATGTCGAGATGTTCGTTAACCTCAAGACTTATCAATAGGCTGAGGTAGCCTGTGACCAAGTCGGTGTTCGAGTTACCAATGAAGCAGAGTTTTCCATAGATTTTGTAGTGAAGGGAGACGAGAGATCTCCCGTAGCGAAAAAAGCTGTGGAAAACTCGGTCTGGGGAAAAGAAAATACTGTCGAGCGTAGCGAGTCCGCTCGGGCGCATCATTTGTTCGTCTCTGGTGACTGTTTTTTCTCCGTTCGAGGTGAATGTGGGGGAGCTTCCTCCCCCTTGTGTGGTTAGTATTCAGATGGCAGCATCAATACCCCTCCGTCTCGGTACCACCTCATACCAATCAGGTAGAAGCAAATTTTTTCTAGGGGAAAATCGGTGCAGGGAATCTTCTGCTCGATCTTTACGTCACCTTTATCCCGCTCGCAGGTGAGAAGCGCGGAGCGCTCGGGGTTAACAGTGAGCGTCCAAAACTGATATTCCTGAAGAGCATGGTCATTTTTAATATCGGGGTGGATTTGCCACGAACCGATCGCGTCTAGTAACCAGTAGGCTCGTCCCTCGTCAGCAACATATTTCACCCCATCGGTGTACTTAAAAGGATGAAAGGGGTTTTTCCAGTAGTTTTCAGTTCCATAGAACTGCTCTAAATTGTTCAACGTAATCATAAAAAGCCTCTAAAAGCCCTAATTGAGTCACTCAATAGGGCGTTACTCTCTGATACAACGGGCTTTGAGCGGTATTTGAAGCGTTCTGCTCTCTGCGTTGTGATGAGAGTATAGCACAGGTGCTTATATAGGCAAGAAAGGGGGCTTGATTTTTTGTGCTTTCGAGTTTTTTTTTGCTGAGAGTCGTTTTGAGATTGATTAACCCAGAATTTTAAAAATAGATTTGTTGACTGGCTTGTTTGTGATGTTTCCCATGACGAATACTTGTTCTATCATCGTTGCTATGTTACTTTCTGTGCCACATCACTACCCTTGTGGTTACTGTTTGTGGGGACAGAATGAAAACACTAAAGGCAATTCGGGATAAGGCGGATGTCAGTGCTTATTCCATCGCCAAGACATTTAACATCTCGTCGTCGCGCATCTACGCCTATGAGGGGGGCGAAGTACCTCCCGCAGTGAATTACCTGGTGAATCTGGTGCGACTCGTCGGCATGGATTGGCGAGAGGTAGGGAAACTCTTAGAAGCGGAAACCCCGTTAGATGTGAGATGTGTCTCGAAAGAAAGAAAGCCGACTCGCTCTACTGATAAGCTCAAGGGTTTAGCCCTATTTGAGAAAAAAATTAAATGAGATCGCTCCAATCAAAATACTCTCGGCTCAACTGCTTTATTGCACAAGGAAAAATTTCTTCCATCTGTGCAAGCGGAGCATCTTATGTAAATAAAGCTATCAACAACCCAATGCCAACCCTAAAGGGCATGGTGCGGGCTTGTTGCCCCTTGCATTTCCCAAAAAGTTCTAAATTTTAGCAGTAAAGAGGAAGCATGGGACTGATGCGTTACTCTCGCGGGTAGCAGATTGCAGGCTTCGGCAAGCCGTTACCGCACTTATGGGAGACGATTACCGGACTTACGGGAGACGGTTAACGGACTTACGGGAGACGATTACCGGACTTACGGGAGACGATTACCGGACTTACGGGAGACAGTTACCGGACTTACGGGAGACGATTAATGACATAACCTCATGAAATCGTTGCCAAAACCGCTTGTAGACTATAAGACAATAATAAGACATCTAGACACACGCGGCTTGAAAGGGGGTTATAAGTGTGTGTCCGAGCGATAGGGGTGAGTATGGGAACGCCAAAGCAAAAGACAGAACGAAAAGTCATCCCGCTCATGCCGATTCGGGTAGAACGAGAGTTTCTAGACTTTCCCTTGCATAGACTCACGGGAAGAGGCAAAAATAATACTCTGGAGAAAATCGAAATTGAAGGAGTTGACCAAGATGGAAATCAGCTTCTTTGGAGGGTGACGGCAAACGCCCAGTATGGAGCACCAGGGGAGTTGGCCTATAAGCTTGACCGACTCTACATTGACCGACTCTTGGACAAAGCAGGGACTAAAAAACCCAAATATATCCCCTTGGGAACGATAAGCGAGATCGCCAAAGTGCTGGGTCGTGATAACAGTGGGCATTCATTGCGCCAAATCCGAAATGCCCTCAAACAGAATGCCTTGGCGGGACTTGAAATTAAGAAGACGATCATCCTCAAGGACGGGAGCGAGGACTGTTTTGAAGGATGTTTCACGCGATATTCTGTATTCTTCAGAGGAGAGAAACTCCCCAATGGTTCCCGCGCCGATCGGACTTGGATTGTACTCTCCGACCCCTGGCATTGGCTTTTAAACAGCGTCGGTACTCGTCCTCTGAACTACGAGTACCTACAAATACTGCCTCCTATGGCACAGCGATTTTACGAGCTGGTGACTCCGAAAGTATTCGGCTGTCTGAAATATGGCAGGCCGTTTGCCAGATATACTTATTCTGAATTCTGCCGCAATGCGCCTCAGACAAGGTATCTGAAATGGGAGCAGGTCAAAAAACAAATGTACAAGGTGCTTAGACACCATAAGAACTCAGGATACTTAGAAAGTGTTGGGTATCAGCAATTCAAAGATGAAGTGGGAAGGCTCGACTGGGAGATGCAACTGATTCCTGGACCCTTAGCTCTGGAAGAATTTGACAAATTCACAAGGGGGAAGGTTGAGGCGAGGGCGAGCGGGCGAAAAGCCCTTCCCCAGAAAGATGAACTGAGCGAAGAGGAAAAAAAACAGCGAGAACTCGTTGTTCGGTTTTGGAAAGCGAAGGGTATTGAGCCAAAGATATTCCTCAAAAAGGATCTCAAAATAGCCAACGAACTCTTAGAAAGACTTGGACAAGAGAAGGCTTCCTTCGTTGTCGAACACGCGGCAACGGCAAAAAAGCCCGCCGATGTCTTTGGTGGGGTAAAGTATCACCTTACCCAAGCACTGGATGCCTTTGAAAAGCAGAAAGAGAAACATCGGCACCACCGGCTCAGAGAGCAGAGGAGGCAAAACACGGAAACCGCACCCTATTCTCAGGAAGATCTGCTCAAGAATTTGGAAAGGTTCAAGCTTAAGTGGAGACCGCCAGATTGACCCCAAATAACTTCTCCCCGTTGAAACATGGGGGGAGAAATGAATCGGGTGCTGAATGTTAACGGGGCGTTAACATTTTGTGGTACGGAGGTCGCTAATTTGTAATACACTATACGGATAAGTACCCAAGAATACCCCCAAATGTGGTATGCTCCACGAATTTTTGCCCTTTAAAGGGGTAGTTTCTAGAGGTGTTCCACGGATGTTTGTGAATGAATATCAGGTGCTTAAGCTTACGTGGAACATCGCCAGATTTGCCAGCGATTTTCCCGAAAAGGCGTGGAACAAGCATCTCCCGATTGCTCTCTTCGTATAATACTATAGTAGTGGCTTTATCGACGATAACCAGCCCTCTTGCGCTTTCTCCGAAGCATCCGCTCGATCCGTCGCAGTTGCTTGAAGATACCCTTGAAATTGAGTCGCGGCACTGCAAGCAGTCGGTCAGCCTTCGGTGATAAAGCTGAAGCGAGGATCTGATCTCGAAGGCGTTTGTAACATCGCGCTGAGAATCGAACAGATGGCTTGCCGTCAATGACCCTCACCGTATAGTCGCCGATGCGGACGGGGTTCTTTCGGAGATCGACCGGGCGCTCCTCTTGAAAGAGGGGACTCTCGCCATCTGTCGCCAGGAGCAAGAATAGATCTCGCCACCGCAGGTACTTGACCTTAGCAATTCCCTGGCGATGCCGCCGCATCGCTTTCATGCGATCTCGCTCGACCCCGTACTTGACCATCAATTTCCGGTCAACCCGCTGCGGGTCTTTGTGCTTCGGAATCCGACCCCGCACGACATGGAAGTACCCAAAGCGCGAGGCAAGGGTAACTACGCGCACGACCAGTTCGGCGCTGCTGCCGCAGACAAACTTCACGCTCTATGAACCTTCATCAAAAACCTGAGACTCAAAATGTTAACGGGGCGTTAACACTCTACCGCCTCTGTCAAAAAGTGAGAATTGATTAACGGCTCAATTCTCAAAGCACGATGGAAAAACCAAACGGGCGAACCACAGTTGGCCAACCTTTGTGTGAAAAACAGGCTCTGACTTTACCAACGACCTGAAACCTTTGCCAGTGGGCGCTGAATTTTCAGTGGGTTAGATGGCAAGTCCAACTCACCAAAAGCCAAAACCAAACCTTATAGGTAATCCTTATGGATAAAACCTCGTATTGTGCAAAAAGCACGGTTAACTAACCCCTGTGACCCACAAGAGATAGTAAGTTCTCATATAGACGTAACAACGCTCGTGAAAACGAGACGTTAGACCACAAGCATTGTTTGTCGCCCAGATGAGTGAAGATGATGCCGAGCGTCCAAGGGAATTCCGTCACTCCTCCCGAAGTGGTGGTATTCCCCGCAGTGGACGAGTCGGGCTTCTTATTTGGAAGGGTTTACCCCTGTCAGAGCTTTCGTCTGCGTTAACCTCACCGATTACCAGTTGGCGAGACCGCACGGGTTGAGACTGCTCTGCCTCGAACACCGCTCGTTCCGAAGATCGAATCCTACTTGCTCCCCGCTCCCAGACTGAGGAATCACGACTCGTGACAACGAGCTTCCGAAGTAATCACCTCCGGCCTCCCCAGTCCTTCCCGCTTTAGTGTTAAGTGTTGAACGTTCTCAGGTGTTGGTAGCCGTTAAGACGGCAGACACCACAAGCTACATTTTGCGATCGCCTTTGGCGTACCCTTGGGGCATTGCCATTGCGACCGATTTCAGCTCCTCGAACTTACAAGCAGGAGCTTACCAGCTTGTGGGTTTTTCCCACTCAAGCTCACCTCTAAACGTACTTACCCGCAAGCACTCACGCGCCTCTCATGGTTGAGCTATTCACCGTCCCTGTTTCCAGAGAACGCCGGGGCTTGTCAAAAAGCCTCGGTCGGATGTGTCACCACAGCCGAACTCCCCACGCGGGTCAAGGTTGCACATCTCGAAAAAGAGACCACGCCCCCTTGCTAGGATTTTCACCTATTCACCAAACACGGCTCTTCCTAGTACGGAAGAGTCTGTCAGCGTCGCCCAAGGTCAAACCTATGTACCCTTTCGGGTATTGGTTGTGGCGCAGGTCTGAACGAAACCAATGGCTCGGCAGATGCTGGCCGACAACCCAAAAACCTCAAGAAAATAACGAATTAGGAATGGGATAGAACAGAAGAATTAGCTGCCTTCGGCAGGTTTACGCATCTGAGCCTCCCTCGCACCGGACGAGCCACTTAGCATGGCATCCGGCGCTACAGGTGCAGAGGATAAAGTGGCGATTACTCCACATTCCTTTCACGGTTGGTAAGACCGCTCCCTGGAATTCCCCCACCTCCCAAATAAAGAAGCCGCTCGTCTATACGTTGAGACAACAAAGCAGCTACGGGATAAGCCCGTACTACCATTGTAACACAGTGACTCATCGCGCCGATAACACTTTCTTGCGTCCTTTCCGGGGGCAGAGAATTTACTGCTTTCTTACATACCAGAAAAAGGGTTTTCTGTTTAACCAGTTAACTGGTAAACTGTTTTTAATGAAAACCAGCTTACCAGAAAGGTAGAAAGCCAATGAAGATCATTACCGTCACAGGATATAAGGGCGGGGTAGGAAAAAGCACTACAGCGATACACCTCGCCACCTTCTTTAGTGAAAAAGGCAAAACCATCCTCGTGGATGGAGATCCCAACCGTACAGCGATCGCCTGGGCAGATAGGGGAAGCGTTCCCTTCACTGTTGCCGATGAACGGCAGGCGATGAAAATGATTCGCGATTCAGAATACGCGGTCATCGATACCCCTGCGCGTCCCAACACGGACGATCTTAAAGAACTTGCCAAGGGATGTGACCTGCTCGTTCTGCCGACATCACCAGACGTTCTGAGTTTACAGCCCATGCTGGAAACAGCCCGCGACCTTGGCGATGCCAACTATCGGGCTTTAATTGCCATCATTCCCCCGAAGCCCAGCCGAGAAGGTGAATTAATGCAAAAAGAGCTTGAAGATGGTGGAGTCCCTGTCTTTACAACAATGGTCAGAAGAACGGTCGGGTTTCCCAAAGCAGCCCTCGCGGGTGTTCCGATTAGGGATATAAATGAACCACGCTTTAAAGAAGCGTGGAAAGACTATGTAAGCCTTGGCAATGAAATTCTGGAGATTCTCAAATGAGCGGAAAATACGGCGATTTAATTAGAGAAGCCAGAAAGCCAGAAAGCCAGAAAGACGGTTTACTGGTTAACGAACAAGAAGGAAAACCAGAAAGCACGTTCGCTGAAAGCGCACCTTTGGAAACCGCTGGCAATGAATCTGATGTTTCCGAAAATAAGCAAGTCAACCTGAGTATCAAGGTGCCTGAATCCTGGCGCCGTCATTGGGTTTCTGAAGCAAAACGCCAAGGCACTAGCCTGACGGCTGAAATAACGGAGGCTCTGAAAAATAAATTCGGTTTGCCAGAAAGATAGTTGACCAAAAAACCAGAAAGCCATTTTTCTGGTTTACAGTAATGCTGTAAAACCAGAAAATTAGGGATGAGAGCACTCCAGCGGATGCCTCATATTCCGACGATTTTGGAGAACAAAGCCCAAGTCACCGCGTAAGCAAAGCATCCCTTGCCCTAAAAATCGCTGCCGCCTCATCAGGACTCCGACCATCAGCGTGTAACAAAGCGGCAACCTGCCGGTCGAGTTCTTCACTGTCGAGGACGAACGGATTGGCGAGTCGAACTCGATCGGCATAGCTGAGGTACCTGTCCCGCCAGTGCGCATCTTTGTCGAGGTTTTCCACCCTTGGTAGCGATGCCAATCGCTCTTGATATCCTCCATCACTCATCTTAATGACCTCCAACACGTACTGCCTCGCGTGCGCCTCGTATGATTCCCACGCAGGGGAGCTAGGTTCAGGTCGTATCTTCAATAGAACATCACTGGTACTGAGGAGGGCGGCTGTTTCGGCAAGGGTACGACCATCAGTATTGGCCAACTGCGCGACCTGAAGATCGAGGGCAAGTCCAGGGGCAAGCTCTGGGTTTAGTTCATAGGCTCTTCCTACATACCCGATGTACTGAGCGCGCAATTGTTCTCGCACCCTTTCGACCGGAAGTTCCCCACCTAACTCACGTTCTTCGCCCAACCGACGCGCTTCAATCTGCCAAGGAGACTGGAAGGAAGAGGGATCGGCGCGGATAATCGCCGTGTTGCTGGGAGTTGAGGTAAGGGTGGCATCGAGAACTGGTTGCTTGCCACGAGAGAGTTGCGCTCCGTACTGACTGCGGATCATGTCCGCACTTTGAGGGCTTAAGAGTCCCAAGGGAGAACGGTTAAGTGAAACGAGGAGTCCGTATTGGGTCGATTCGATGGTCAGCGATGCTGACTGTGACTCAAAGCGCACTCCTGCATGGCAAAAACGAGGTACTTTGCGGATCTCAAGTTCTGTACCGTCAGAGAGAGTAGCGATCGCGGAGGCGGGTGGAGCAAGTTCTACCACCGCGTGAAAGATAGTGCCGACAGAATAGTTGGGCGACTCCTGCTGGAAGGGAGCAAGGAATTTGCCCTCGATGGCGATGCCCCGCTTGATGGTGATGCTGCCGTCTTTGGCGGCAATCGGCTGCTCGACCACCTCGGCGATGACCTGTCCTTGGTCGAAGTGGTGTCCCCGGTGTTGGTTGGTCGGGTACTGAAGTCCAATGACCTGGAGCTCTCGAAACTGGAGTTCCTTGAGTTGATTGAGGGACTCTTCAGGAAAGAGGCTGAAGGCGACAACAGACTTCTTCGAGCGGTACTCATCTTTGGTGTGTGCCGCGTGCCAGAGAGCGGCCGCCAGGTGGCGACGCTCTTCGGGTGAGTGTTCGCTACGCACCATCGCCACATAGCTTCGCAAGCTGCGCCATCCCGCTTCAATGCGAGACTCGGTAATTGCGGGGCAGATTGAGACGGTGGCACCGTCAAATCTCATGCCTGCCTTTAGTTGCGAACCGTGGGAATCTGCGAGGGAAACTGCACCGAGGATGCAGGTTTGTCCATTGATGAGAGCTTGGGCGAAGAGATGGTTCGGGATGTCATCTTTAATGCTGGGAGGGCGAGGGATGAGCCGCACGTCGAGACTCTGGGAATTGGCGAGTAACTCTAAGGTGGGGAAGGCATCGAGGTGAGTTATGGCGATCTCCTTGCGGTTGTGTTCCAGGGTGAGGTGGGGAAGCCTGCGCTCTGGGTCACGGGTGAGCGCATCGCGCAGGGCAGCAACCGAGGAGAGTTTCTCGTTGTATGCCTCCTTAATCTCCCTGCCGATCTCGTTCAATCCTAGTGGCGGTTCGGGAAAGAGACGGCGGAAGAGGTGGATGGGGCGGGAGGAGAGGTGGACTTGGGCGAAGTGCTGGTTCACCAAGCGAGCCATCATGCCGACTGGACAGAAGGTGCTGGCAGTGGCAGGTTCATCGCGATAGAGCGCGTCATTCTTCTTATCCTTGATGAAGGATACGGGGATGCAGTTGCCAACCCGTTTGCAGGCTTCAAAGAGTACCATGTTAGGGCGTGCCGAACTCTTTGGCCCGTCAACGGCTACTTGGAGTTCGTTGGAGAGGTCGCAGACGATTTGGTGCTGGATGGTGCGGACGTGGGTCAGTACGTCCTGGGTGTCAGTGGCAGACAGAGATTCCTTCCCGGCATGGCGAGCAATCTCCTGCATCGGCTGGTGGTAGTGGTTGGAAATAGTTAGCTTTCCCTCCCTCAGTTGCTCACACTGCTGGGCATAGTAACGGGCTACCTGCTTCAGGTAGTTCGGCAGTGTAGTGGTGGGGCGGTTCAGAGTATCGTTGTAGATCGAGACGGCTCGCATGATCTGGTTGGCGATCGTTCCCACGTCATTGTGAGCGCAGCGGAGGGCTATCTCTTCAAATGAACCGTGGTAGGCGACCTTATGCCGTTTCACGACATCGGGATAGCGTTTTTCTGGGAGGAGTTTCTCCTTAATCTCAGCAGCCAGTGCGGGGTACTTATCCGCCCGTTCAAAGGCGAGGCGATCGCCATCAAAGTCAGCTTGTAAGTGCTTGGCGGCGGTTACTGGGTTGATATGAAGACAGCCGCGGAGGCTCATCAATTCTGGGATGTGGCGGTTAGTGAGGATGATGACCCCATTGCTGTTGACTAGAGGCGAGCGGGTGAGGATGAGTTCAGTTCCATCAGGCATGAGGGGAACGCAGACCTCGTTATCGGCAAGTTTGTTGCAGGGTTGTGCCAGGGCGGAGTGGAATTTGATGCCGCCGGAGTAGGCGAGTTCTGTCCAGCGGTTTTGGGCAAAGGATTTCAGTTCATCAATGACAAAGGGGTGTTCCAACAGTTGCCCGTAGTGAGCGAGATCCGTCTTGAGGATGGCATAGAGCGTCTCCTCTCGGGACATTCCCTCTGGGTCAGTTTCAGCATCGAAAAGGGCATCAAAGGTAGTTCCGAAGAGGTCGAAGCCAGACTCCCGGGCTGTGCGCTGTTCTTGTTTCTCTTCGTAGTAGGTGATGAACTCGCGGGCTAGGGCATGGGGAGAACCGAGGGCAGCCTTCAGTTGTTGTGCCTTAATTTCTAGCTTGGGTAGGATGTCCTGAGTCACCCCAACGGGATAGTTGACTAAAACCTGTGCGCCGAGTTTCTGCCGCCCATATTCGGCTTCGATTTTGACACCGAGGCCGAGGTCGAGAAGGTAACTCCCTGGAGCGATCGCTTCCGCTCCCTTGCGCCCCTTGAACATACTGGTGGCAAAGATGAGGTCATACTGTCCGAAGTTAAGCTCTCGTGCCACAGTCGAATCTGCTGCGACCTCAATAGTTCCACCCAGTCGTTCAATTCGACCGTCGGGAGCAAGTGTTCCTTTGGCGATACGGTAGTGGTCGTTTCCTTCCTGAGGACGGATGCCGAGGCGAAATTGGATCGGCGTATCGGTCCGGGAAGTAAATTGTTCTGCCAACGATAAGCTCATCTTGCCCCAACAGTCACCGACCAACTCTCTGGCGAACTGGCGATCGCTCAAGACTCCATTACTATCGCCAGTTTCATGGTCGATGACGAGAACGCGCATCCGGCGTAGTTCGTGGAACGACTTACACGGCGTGAAAGGAAGACTCCCATAGGCTGCCCGATCCGATGGAGTAGGGTAGAGGAGTTCCCCAATCGGCTGGTCGCTGAAGTACATCCGCTGTCCCGAAGAGAACTGGAGCGACTGCCCACAGTATGGGCTTAGGTGCTTTGGTTCTGTAGTGTCGAGGTTAATATGTCCTACTGAGAAGTGAGCCTTCGGGAAAAGGTAGTTGGCAACGCAGTAGGAAATGGCTTCAGTAAGTTCGAGTCCCACACGAGTGGTGGTATCGAAATGGTGCAGGGTGAGCATAAAACCTGCCATAAAACCTGGTAAAACCTAAAAAAACCTAGCTACAAAAGCGTAGCGAACTAGAATTGCGCAGACTGAGCCGGTCCGCGTGGCTCAACGTTCTTCGATTCCTTCTGCTGTCGTTTTAGCAACCAGGGTGCAGGGTTGCGAATTATGCTCACCAGTCCTGCGAGAACCTGATTGTAGGTGGTGTAGAGTTCTTCACCCTTCTCCTTGGAGATGTAGTTGCACTCGACGGCAAAATCGATCCAAGTTTGAGTCTCTGCGGTTTCTGCCTCACAGTCGTTGAGTTTACCGACAAAGGCAGCTTCGTAGCGCCGTTTCCTCCAGGCTTCCGCAAGGTTAGCGCAGATGGAGCGGGAAGAACGGCGGATTTGGTCAGAGAGAGCGTAGCGTTCTTCTACAGGGAACTTTGCCGTTAGGTCAAAAACGGTCATGGCAGCATCGAATGCCAGTTGATATACCCGTAATTCTTTGTGGTCGATGAT
This sequence comes from Microcystis sp. M061S2, assembly GCF_020245605.1. Taxonomy (NCBI): domain Bacteria; kingdom Bacillati; phylum Cyanobacteriota; class Cyanophyceae; order Chroococcales; family Microcystaceae; genus Microcystis; species Microcystis sp. M061S2. The sequence goes on from NZ_JADBUP010000102.1 coordinate 72,825, forward strand.
GGGGCGTTTGGTGGCAGGGATTTCGTCGTTCATAGGGAGAACCTCTCAGATTATTCCTCAGTTAAAACCAATCTCTTCTTGCACCCCACGCGATTAGACGGCGGGGCTACCATAGAAGAGGCATCACCACAGTTATGGAGAGTTCACCCCATGTTGTCTCTTGAATCTCTAAACCGACTTCATTTTTCCGACGGATGCGTCCGCCCTGAGTTTCGGCAGAAATTACTTGACAGCGGCATTACGCCAGAGCAAATCGCTTGGCTCGAAGAGGATGCTGCTGAGGAGATGGAAGAATGGAGGCGTAGGAAGGAACGGCTGAGTAGAAAGGTTTCGACGATCTGGTTTGAATAACAACCTGCTTACTGCAACACGTCGCCTTCTAGCGATGGTGAATTACGTTTCCTTAGTATCATCCTGTTTGCCCTCCTTCATTTGAGCTAACCTCATTGCAACAATCTGCTTATTTTTTTCAGATATCTCCTCGATAGGATTGCCATCGATGTCGATCCGATGAGTTTCTCTCAGGATTGCTTCTAGGTAGTGAGGAGAGCTGGTATAGATTCCGAGTGCCGCCCAGAGGGAACGCCGTCTAAATTCGGCTCTTTTAAGAATATCGACGTGAATGTTCATTCTGAGGGGCTTGATTAAAGCTGGGTCTGACGTGAAACAATTGGGAAATAGAGCTATAAGCTCTCTAATGATCGCCTTCAGGGGAGTCCTTTTTTTCGACGATTCAGGTTGCTTCTGTTCTGTTTTAGTTTGCTCTTTTTTAGGTTTAGTAGTTGACCCCTTCTTTTTCTGCGTCTGCTTCTCTGCTTTTTGTTTCGGCTCTTCAGTTTTCGGAGCGGCATCGGGTTCCCGGCGACGCAGGGCAACGATTTGTGGTTTACTGGTGGAATTGGCGGTTGACACGATCTCTCTACTCCGTTTGAATATCCTTACTGTCAATTTTATGCCAAACGTTGATAGGCCATAGCGAGCCAGGATTTACCTCTACCACCGCCAACCCTCAGATCGCTTTACATGGCTAGCGCCACAACAATCCACATTATGTGGACAAGCCATGCAGTGCATACAACTTACGTTAGACCTATTTGGTGCAGCACCCTTTTCCGTTGCTGTACCCAAATCTATTGTAACTAATACTAGGGGAAGGGTTGGAACGCCCCTCATTCCTGTGGGGGAAGAAATCGCTCGCATTCTGGCAGAGGAATCTCCGGTAACTACGGCAATACTCTCTCAACTGATGACCCGCGAGATGGGCGGGACAGATGCCAACGGGATTTGGCAGTGGAAGGATGCTTATGAAGCATTGGAGGTTGGACTGGTTCTTTACTTAAGAAAGTATGGGAAACAGCTCCTCTCTGGTGATGGCCACCAAGCCCTCCAGTGGCTCTCAGAACTTCAAGCCAAACTTCCTACCCACACCCGCCGCTCGGAGGATTCCTATCTCTACCAACAGTTCTCGACACCATTGCCGATGGGATATGTGGTCAATAGAGCAGCGCAGTTGAGGCGCGGCGACACGGTGCTAGAACCCAGTGCTGGCAATGGCCTGCTGGCGATCTTTGCCGAACTGGCGGAAGCCAGACTCATTCTGAACGAGATTCACGACGGGAGACGGCGCAATCTGCGGGAACTGTTCCCAGATGCACCACTAAGCAGTCATAACGCCGAACAAATAGATGACTATCTCGATTCTGCTATTAGGCCGACTGCCATCCTGATGAATCCTCCCTTTTCGGTTAGTCCAAAAGTCAAGAAGCGTAATCCTCTGGCGACGTGGCAGCATATCATCTCGGCGCTCCATCGGTTGCAACCAGGAGGGAGGCTGGTGGTAATTACCGCTAACTGGTTCTCTCCTCACAACCCAGACTGGGCAATCTATTTCGGGCGACTAAGTAAGTTTGCCCACGTCGCCTTCTCTGCGGGGATTGAAGGGAGAGCCTACGCCAAACACGGAACAACGATTGAGACGCGACTCACGGTCATTGACAAGAAGCCGAAGGATGATAGGGGAATTATCGTCGATGGCTGCTTGAGCCTACCTCAACTCCTAGAGCAGATTGAGAGTTCGGTGCCGCTGCGGGAGGGGGCCGATGTAACGGCGGAAACGCGACTGAGTAAATGTAACGGAGCAGAGCCAGCACCGCTCAAGCTCGAAGCACCAGTTGTTTCAATCAAGGCTGCTCCGACAAGCACCGCCCCTCAGGTTGCGAAAGATGTACCACCTCGCATAGAGGAGAGCAATGAGACTGTCGAGGTAGCTTATGACACCATCGACTGGAACGGAGCGGGCCGCGAGTTAGGAGAGGGAATCTATGAAGCCTACGAACCGCAATCCATTAA